>CAMLLJ010000004.1 GCA_946480845.1 uncultured Gemmatimonadota bacterium | reverse complement strand
TCCCCAGGCGAACGTGTTATCCTTGGCCGTCATCACTGGCTCGTACAGGTTGTCAAAGTAGACGGCGATGGTGCCATCGGCCGGCTTGCGGACCACGCGGACTGTGTGCCACTCGTCGTCCCAGTTGGTGCCCGTGGTGCTGGTGAGCGGGGATGACTCCCTGGCCGCCGAGGCCCGGGCACTGCTCGGTGACGGGGTCGAGACCGTGGTGGTCAAGCACGCCCTCGGGCGATACGCTGCCCGGAGCTGCTCGCCGGCGGTGGCCGGCCGCCGCATCGCCGACGGCGTGCGCCGCGCCCTCGGGCGCGAGCACCGGCCGTGGCGAGTGGCGCCGCCGGTCACCATCGAGGCCGAATTCGCCCGCTCCGTGCATGCGGAGCTGGCGGAGCTGCTGCCCGGCTCGGAGCGCACCGGCGGGCGTACGGTGCGCACCACCCACGACGATTATCACGCCGCCTTCCGCGCCTTCCGCGCGATGTGTACCCTCGCCTCGACCGGGTGAGCCGATGGAAACGGTGATGGTGACGGGATCCTCGGGCGGGATCGGGCTCGAGCTGGCCAGGCAGGTCGCGGCACGTGGCGACCGGGTCGTCGCCGCCTCGCGGCAGGGCTCGGCGGCGCTCGGCAAGCTGGCGGCGGCGCACCCCGATCGGGTGATCGAGCTGGCGCTCGACCCGGGGAGCCAGGAGTCGGTGATCGCCGCGCGCGCCCAACTCGAGGGCCGGGTGGATGCGATCGACATCCTCATCAACAACGCCGGCGTCTATTCCCGGTGGAGCCGGCACTGGGACCCGGACGCGACGCTGTTCGACACCGTGACGCAGGACGAGCTGGTCGACACCTTCCGGATCAACGCCGCCGGACCGATGCTGGTGATCGAGCATTTCCTCAACCTGGTCCGCGCCTCGCCCCGCGGCCGGATCCTCAACGTCTCCTCGCGGGTTGGCTCGGTGTCCGCCAAGACGTCGGGCGGCGACTACGCCTACGCCGCGAGCAAGGCGGCGCTCAACATCATGACCCGCGCCCTGGCGGCGGAGCTGGCGCCGGAGGGTATCGTCGTCATCGCCATCACCCCCGGATGGGTGCGCACCGAGATGGGCGGCCGAGCGGCCGCGCTCTCCCCCGAGGAATCGGTGCGCGGCATCCTGTCGGTGGCCGCGAAGCTCACCCTGAAGCACGCGGGGCGGTTCCTCGACTATCAGGGTGAGGACCAGCCGTGGTAGCCCGCAGGGTGAAGATGGGCAGCTCCGGCACCGAGAAGAGCCGCGCCTCGACGATCACCGTGCCCACGCCGCGGGAGACGTAGAGCGGCACCGCGCCGTCCCGGTACCACCCCTCCACGTAGCGTCCGGAGCCGGGCGGCGTGAATGGCGTCCAGCCGGGCAGCCGGATCTGGCCACCGTGCGTATGCCCGGCGAGCAGTGCCGCCGGTGCCGGGACCTGGGGCGGCACGGCGTCGGCGAACTGCGGGCAGTGCACCAGCCAGACCTCGGCGTCGGGCGCCGGGCGGTCGAGGGCCCGCTCGAGATCGGGTGCGGCATACATCCCGTCGTCCAGCCCCGCAATGCCGAGCCGTGCGCCACCGCGCTCGACCGCGGCGCTGCGGCTCACCAGCAGCTCGGCGCCGGCGGCGGCGTAGGAGGCGCCCAGCGCGGCCGGGGTGATTCGCGACTTGCGCTCCCAGTTGCCGTAGATCCCGAATGTCCCCAGCGTCCCGCGCACCCGGCCGACGAAGGCCGTGAGCGCCCCGAGCGAGTCCGCGGACTCGCAGATGTCGCCCGTGAGGACGACGACCTCCGGGCGCTCGCGGGCGATGAACTCCGCGGCGATTCCGGCGGCACGGCGATTGCCCGGCAGGTGCGTGTCGCTGATCTGCGCGATGCGCAGTCCCTCGAGCGGAGCCGGGAGCCCGGGAACCGCCAGATCGTGGCGCGTTACGCGAACCCGCCACGGCTCGACCGCGCACGCGTCGCCCAGCAGTGCCGTCCCGAATGCCCCTGCCGATCGCAGGAACCGCCGCCGGCCGATGCGCGCCGGGCCCGTTTCGCCTTCCACCCGATGGAGTCTCCTCATGATCGGTGTCCGCCCGGTCGCGCGCTCGATGGCCGTGCTCGCGGTATTGCTGCCCGCGCCTGCGCTGCTCGCGGCCCAGGGTCGTGCCGTCCGGTTCGAGGCCGATTCCGCGCGCGTCGCGTCGGACGGGACGACCACCGAGCGCCAGACACCCGGCAGCGAAGTGGGCGGGCTCCCGGTGGACAGCCTCGAGGGCGCCCTGCTGCTCCGGCCGGGCATCAGCGGCGGAACGAGGGGGATCTCATTCCGCGGAAGCGCGCCGGGCGACTTCAGTACCTACATCAATGGCATCAACATCACGCCCGGCAGCCGCCGGATGCGCCTCGGCCCGGCGACGAACATGCTGGGCTCGGTCACCGCGTTCACCGGTCCGCTGCCCGGCATGCTCGGGGGCACGAGCGGCGCGCTCCTGCTCGACACGCCGGTTCCGGCATCAGGCCGCGCGGCCAGCCTCTCATACGAGACCGACCGGCTGGCCGGCCCCTCGCTCGGCCTCAACCGGTTCGAAGGAAGCCTGGGTGGTGCGACCCGGTCAGCGCGCGTCTTCATCGCCGGAGCGGTCACCGGACTCAAGTCCGCTGAGCCGGGCGCCGGCGCCCGCGACCTTCCCGTCTTCGTGACCGCCGGCATCGACACGACGCTCGCGGTGCCGCTCACGCCGGGGAGCCCGGTCTCTGACACCAGCTTCTTCGCGCTGCCCGCCTTCGCCGTAGCCCGCGGCGAATGCGACCGCTTCGCCGGGAGCGCCAGCGCGGACATCGCGGACAACTACGGGCTCGACTGCCGCGGCGACCGCACCCCCGCGTCGGCCCGGTCGGGGTACCGCCTCCTGGCCAGCGCCGACTACGAGTTCGGCCGCGCGTCGCGGCTCGCGATCATGACGCTCCGCGGACGCGAGTCCGCGCGGCGCTTCTCCTACACCGATCTCTACAACCCCGCCAATCTCTTCGCCGCCGAGGATGAGTTCCGCGTCCACGGCATCAGCGTGTCAGGGCCGCTTGGCGAGCGGAACCGTGGCGGGTCGTACCGGCTGGGACTCTCGCGCCAGCGGGACCAGCGCATCGTCGGCCCGCTGACCGCCGAGGGTGAGGCGAGGACCAGCGACCCCGCGGGAGGCCTGATGCCCGGCGGCCTCGACTTCCGCTGGGACTTCGAGACCTTCCCGGTGGATTCCGGCCTCATCGCCAACTACCGCGCCAACGTTCCCGGCACGCGCCGCTCGCCCTACGACCTCGAGAACACCGACCAGTACCGCCTGAGTACCCGGTACCGCGCCGATCCCTACGCCCTGGGCGGCTTCGCGGAGCGGGGCGGCCCGGTGGGCCGGCTCGCGCTCTTCCGCGAGGACCGTACGGTCGCGTTCGGGCATGCGAGCTGGACCGTGTCCCGCAACGCCCTCTTCACCCTCGGCGGCGAGTACACCCGGTACACCGTCGCCAATTACGACCACGCCCTGACTTCCCAGGCCTTCTCCGACGTGTACCGCGAGAAGCCCGTGAGCGGCGCCATCTTCGCGGAGGACCGGCTGGTGTACGGGCCGGTCACGTTCGTCGCCGGCGTGCGCTACGACTTCTTCTCCTCGCGGGCCGAGCGGCCGGTGGCGCTCGACACCGTATCGGCCAGTCCCGACTTCGGCAGCTACCAGCCATTCCCGCGGATCTTCAGCTACAGCGACGCCGACGGCAGCTTCACCGTGGACGGCGTGCCCCTGCCCCTGGTCGACTTCCGGCAGGACGAGCGCCATGCCGCATGGAGCCCGCGCTTCCGTGCCTCGTACGGCGCCGGCACGCGCACGGCGGTGCGGGCCGGCCTCACCCGGCAGGCGCGCATGCCCGACCTGGCCCTGCTCTACGCGGGGATCAACACCGACCTTGCGATCACCGGCATCGGCCACGTCTTCGGCAGCGACCTCGGATTCGAGCGCTCATGGACCAGCGAGCTGGGGCTGCGGCAGGCGCTCGGCGCCTCGACCGCGCTGGACATCGCCGGCTACCGGCGCGGCTCGAGCGGCATCGCCATCGGTCGCAACGCGCCCCTGCGCGACCCGACGCGGAACACTACTGCCGGCATCTCGCAGTGGGCCGCGCTCGGCAGGGCGACCGCATATTCGCTGGAGGCGCTGCTCGAGCATCGCACCGGACCCGTCCAGGCCACACTCGCCTACACCTTCCAGCGGGTCCGGCTCGGGCGCGACAGCATGAACGACCCTCCGGAGTCCGTGGCACCCTGGGAGCGGCCGCACTCCATCGCCGCGATGCTGGCCTACTCGGCACCCGACGCCCGCCGGGGCCTCATGCGCGGGGCCACGGCATGGCTCGCCTTCCGCATGAGCAGCGGTGCCGCCTACCAGCAGTGCGGCGTCCTGTTTTCCGACGACCTGTGCCCCGCGCTGGGCCTGCCATTGAGCCACGGCCGCCTACCGGCGTTCAGGCAGCTCGACCTGCGATTCTCCAGGCAGCTCGGGAGCCGGCCCGGCGCGGCGCGGTTCTACGTCGATGCGCGGAATCTGCTCAACCGCCGCAACACGGTGCGTGTCTTCGCTGAGACCAACGCCACCGAGCACGCATCGCTGCGCGACTTCACCGTCACCGGCCACACCTCCGCGCTCCGCGACGAAGCGGCCGACAACGGACTCCTCCTCGGCGATGGCGGCATCGACCTGCGCTTCGGCGGCGAGGGCGCGGGTGGCTGCGCCGGATGGGTGAGCGTGCAGGGCGACGCCGCCGCGCCCAGCTGCGTGGCCCTGGTCCGGGCCGAGCAGCGCTTCGGCAACGGGGACGGCATCTACAGCGGCACCGAACAGCAGGCGGCCGCGGGCGCGCTCTTCGACGTGCTGCAGGGCGGGTTCTACAGCGAGCCACGCCGGGTGCGCCTGGGCGTCGAGCTGATGTTCTAGCCCTCGGGCGTGCGGCCGCGGTTGAGCCGGGCCGCCACGCGCGCGAGGAGGCGGCGCGGCATGACCCGGCCGGCCTGGCTCACCGCCTTGTTCACCAGACCGGGCACCACCAGCCGGTCGCCGCGAAGGACGCCGGCATGGCCGGCTCGTGCCACCTCCGCCGCGCTCATCAGGGTGGCGCTCCGGAAGAGGCGCGCGCTGAGGATCCCGGCGCGCTTCGCGAAGCCCGTCTCCGTCGGCCCGGGGCACAGCGTCGTCACCGTCACCCCGGTGCCCGCGAGCTCCTCGGCGAGGGCTTCCGAGAACGACAGCAGGTAGGCCTTGGTCGCGTAGTACACCGCCATGAAGGGCCCGGGCTGGAAGCCCGCGGTGGATCCCACGTTGAGGATCCGCCCATGCCCCCGCTCCAGCATCGCCGGCAGCAGCAGGCGCGTCAGGTGCGTCACCGCCGACACGTTCACCGCAATCATCCCCAGGTCGTCCGCCAGCCGGCTCCGCGCGAACGGCCCGCCGCCGCCGAAGCCCGCGTTGTTCACCAGGATCTCCACCGCTACGCCCTGGGCCCCGAGCCGCTCGCCCAGCCGATCGATCTCTGCGGGCACGGAGAGGTCGGCCGCGATCGTCGTCACGTCCGCCTGGTGCGCCCGCCGCAGCTCGTCCGCCGTCCGCGCCAGCTCCGACGCTCCCCGCGCCACCAGCACCAGCGGCAGGCCGTCGGCGGCGAAGAGCCGCGCCAGCTCCCGGCCGATGCCGCTCGACCCGCCGGTGATCAGGACCGCGTTAGCTTTCCCTGCCATCTGGACTCTTCCCTCTCAGGAGGCGGATGTGACCGACACGACTCGCCGCATTGCCTTGTCCGTCATCACGCTGCTGCTCTCCCCCGGGCTGCTCTCGGCCCAGGACATCTCCCAGGCACCCATCTCGACGCAGCATGTGGCCGGGGCCGTGCACCTCCTGCGGGGAGCCGGCGGCAATATCGGGATCTCCGTCGGACCGAACGGCATCTTTCTGGTTGATGACGAGTTCGCGCCCCTCACGGACCGCGTGCGGGCCGCGATCGCGAAGATCGACAGCGCCTCGATCCGCTTCGTGCTCAACACCCACTGGCACAACGACCATACCGGTGGCAACGAGAATCTCGGCAAGGCGGGCGTACTGATCGTCGCGCAGGACAACGTCCGGCGGCGAATGACGCGCGAGCAGTTCATCGCCGCCTTCAACACCACGATTCCGGCGTCCCCGTCCGCCGCGCTCCCGGTCGTCACCTTCCCCGATTCGATCACGTTCCATCTCAATGGCGACAGCATCGTCGTCTCGCACGTGCGCAATGCCCACACCGACGGTGATGTGATCGTCTATTTCACCAAGGCCGACGTCCTGCACGCAGGGGACACCTTTTTCAACGGCATGTACCCGTTCATCGACGTGAGCACCGGCGGGAGCGTGGACGGCATGATCGCCGCGGCGGACGCGATGCTGCGCATCGCCGGCGCGGGAACCAGGATCATCCCCGGGCACGGCCCGCTTGCCTCCCGCGCCGAGCTGGCCGCATTCCGCGACATGCTGGTCGCGGCGCGCGACACGATCGCGCCGATGGTTCGCGCCGGGCGCACGCTGGCGCAGATCCAGGCGGCGAAGCCGACCGCGGCGCTGGATGCGAAGTGGGGCCAGGGCTTCATGAAGCCCGAGCAATTCGTGGCGGTCGTAGTCGAAAGCTACGCGAAGCGATAGGCGCGTCTACAGGCGGACCCTCGTCGGCCGCTCCGGGCTCCCTGCGAGGAGCCGGCGCACCAGCAGGCCGAGCAGGGCACCGCTCACCGCGGGAAGGAAGGCGAGCAGGGTGGCGGCGAAGTGCGGCGTCGGCGGAAACGGAATGGGTGCGCCCAGGAACGAGGCGCCGAGGTAGGCGACGGGAACGCCGAGCGCCACCGCGACGCCGCTCGAGAGCCCCCACGCCGGCCGGAGCGCGGCGGCCACCAGTGCGGCGCCCGCGAGCGCCACCGCGGTCATGGCGGTGTGGCCGCTCCGCATGTGGTAGATCCCGCAGGCCACGCCGCCAAGCATCGCGGCGATGAAGTACAGGATGCGCATGAGCAGGCCTTTCTTCGGGACGGGGGGACGCCGCATGCGCCGCCCTTCCGGCAGCATGACGACATGGCCGTGCGACCGGCTCAGGTGGACCTGGGGCATTGGCGAAGATACTCCCGGATCCGGACTTCCGCCGCCACGGCACCTGCCCGGGTCATGGGTCGCCCACCAGCTCGCCAGTGGCGCCGGCCAGCTCCAGCGCGGCCTTCCGCTGGACCATCGGATTGCCGGGACCGGGCACCAGCCAGTCCAGCCAGCTTGCCCATGTCACCGTGATGCGAGGCGCCACCGCGTCGTCGGGGACCGGGAAGCGCAGCGTATGGGTGGCCGTCTCCCCGGCCCTCAGCTCGTTCCGCGGCAGCGGCTCGAGCGGCCGGAACTCGCGGCCCGCCTGGTCCACCACGTGCACGGCCAGCTTGCCGGGAAACTCCGGCGCCGCCTGTGCGTCGCTCCGGAAGCGGAGCGTGACGTCGAGGCCGCCGTCGCGCCGGGCACCGAGTGCCGACACGTGCAGGTGGCAGTCGAACCCGCAGAACGACAGCTCCTCCCCTGGTGCGAGCGTACGCGGCGGCGTGACCGCCGGACCCGCGGCGAGCAGCACCGCATATCCGGCCAGCACCACCGCGCCGAACACGCCGAGGCGGCGGAGCAGCGGGTGATCACCGCGGCCAAGTGCGTACGCCAGCCCGAGGACGACGCCGGCAGTGATCGCGGCCGTGCCCAGGAAGGCCAGCGTGCCGAGCATGCGCAGGGTGAGCGACGGCATCAGATCCTCCGAAGCTGGCCGGCGGCTGCCGGCGCGGTGTCAGGGGCAGGGTCGGCCGGCAGCGCGCCGAAGCGCCGCTCCCGCCCATGGAACTGGTGCACCGCCGCGGCGAGGTCCGCGGCGGTGAAGTCCGGCCACATCGCCGGCGTGAAGACCAGCTCGGCATAGGCGCACTCCCAGAGGAGGAAGTCGCTGAGCCGCTGCTCGCCGCCCGAGCGGATCAGGAGATCCACGTCGGGCACCGGTGAGGCACCCGGCACGTGGCCGGCCATGCGGCGCGCGAATTCCTCGCGCGTCGGCACGATGCCGGGCACGCCCACGCTCGCCGCGTGGAGGATCGTGTCGCGCGCGGAATAGTCGACCGCCAGGCGCACGTGCAGACGCCCACCCGCGACGGTGGCGCGCTCGGCCTCGGCGATGCCGTCGGCCACGCCGCGGGGAAAGCGGTCGCGCCGGCCGATGACGCTGAGCCGGACGCCGGCCTCACGGCACCGGCCGATCTCGCCGCGCAGGTACTCGCGGAAGAGGCGCATCAGCCACTGCACCTCGCGTTCCGGGCGCTGCCAGTTGTCGGACGAGAAGGCGAAGAGGGTGAGCGTCCCCACGCCGAGGGCGGGCGCGCCCTCGATCACCCGGCGCACTGCGGCGGCGCCTTCGCGGTGCCCGGCTGCTCGGGGAAGGCCCTGCCGCGTGGCCCATCGCCCGTTCCCGTCCATGATGATGCCGACGTGCAGGCGTCCAGCCTGGCGAGTACTTTGTTTCATAAAGTCACCGGAGAAAAAAAGGGCGGCCTCAGCCTTCGCGGGTCGCGCGGATGAGCGCCTCCATGTGGGCCAGGTAGCGGTCGAGCGCCGCCCGGCCGGCCGCAGTGAGCCGGAAGTCGGTGTGGGGCACCCGCCCCTCGAACGACTTCTCGCACGCCACGTAGCCGGCCTCCTCCAGCTTCCGCGCGTGGACGCTGAGGTTGCCGTCGCTGGTGTCGAGCAGCCGCTTCAGCTCGTTGAACGAGAGTGACTCGTTGACGGCGAGCGCGCTCACGATGGCGAGGCGCATCCGCTCGTGGATCAGCCGGTCGAGCTCGAGCGCCGAGCCTTCCGCGCCGCCGTCGACCGGGGCGAGCACCGGCCTCGTGCTCCCGTGCTTCCGTGCCGCATTGGACCTAGCCACCGTGCCTCCGGGCGATGATGACGCCGAACAGGATATGCAGGACGCCGAAGCCGAGTGCGAGCATCCAGTTCCCCCAGGACTCCGGGGCGATGATCGTCACCGTGCCGAGCGCCATGAAGCAGAGCCCCATCACGGGCACCACCCGCACCGAGAAGGCGCCTCCGGTCACCACGCCGGTGCCGTAGAGCAGGAGCCACATCCCGGGGAGCGCCCGGCCCAGGCCGCCGCGGTAGAGCACCAGGGTGAGCAGCGCGCCGACGGCGATGGGCGGCGCGTAGCTCAGCAGGAACCGGCGGGCCGGGCGCGACAGCATGGAGCCTTCGGCGCGCCGTGCCTTCCGGGCCATGGCGAAGGCGCCGATCACGGCCGCGAGGACCGCCTCCGCGAGCCACAGCTGCAGCCAGGCGGCACGCGAGGGCTGCATCGCGGCGAGGCCTGCGACGGCCAGCGCCGTGACTCCCATCGCCACCCCGCCCCACCCCGGCACCGCCGTGAACGAGGTGGCCCGCTCCATCGTATCGCGAATGAAGGAGAGGTTGTCCATCGCGCGGTCGTGCAGCGCGGGGGACGGGATGCTCGGGGGTCGGGCCAGCGGCCTGGGCGATGCCAGAGTGCCTCGCGGAACGGGGGAGCCGTCAACTGCTTTGTACTATAAAGTGCCTCCCCCGCCCCGTCAAGGCCGCGCTACAGCGTCGTGGTGCAGTGCGGGCAGCGCCGCGCCACGAGCGGGATCGCCATGCCGCACTCGGGACAGTCCTTGGTGGTCGCGGCGGCCGGGGCCGGCGGCATGAGCCGGTTGGCCATGCGCACCACGAAGTAGATGGCCAGGGCGACGATCAGGAAGGCGATGACCGCGTTGATGAACTGGCCGTAGTTGACGGTCACGGCGCCGGCCGCCTGGGCGTCGGCGAGCGTCGCGTACGGGGCGGGCGCCTTGGTCCCCTCGTTGAGCACCACGAAGAGGTCCTTGAAGTCCACGTTGCCGAGGGCCAGCCCGATCGGCGGCATCAGGACGTCGTCCACCAGGGATTTCACGATCGTGCCGAAGGCGCCGCCGATGATCACGCCGACGGCGAGGTCGAGCACGTTCCCGCGCATGATGAACGTCTTGAAGTCCTTCAGCATGGCGCCTCCGCGAGTGAAAGGACCGATGTCGTTCGGGAATGCCTCCGAAGATAGCCCGCCCGCGCCATTCGTCACGGCCCGGTGTGCGAGGCGGCGCGGCGGGGACGTCACCCGTCGAAGTCCCCGAGCAATTCCGGTATCTTCATCCGTTTCCTTTCCCGACATGCGTTGCCGACGTCACGGTCGATGTTCCCTGCCATGAACCGGAGTCGAGGATGACGATCTGCCGCCGCTTGCCACTCCCGGCGCTGCTCGTGCTGGGCATCGCCGCCTGCGGTCACAGCGAGCCCTTCGCCGCACCCGATTCCGATCTCGATGGCCCCCTGGTGGCGGGCGAACCGGCGCGGCTCACCTTCGGCGACGGCGTCGGCGAGCCCGGCTGGCTGCCCGACGGCTCCTCGATCATCTACGGCGGGCCCCGGCTCGCCGGCGACCGGCTCGACCGCTGCCTCAGCGTCCTGCCGGCGACGGGCGGCACCGTCCGTCGCGAGATCTGCCACCCGTCCATCTTCGACGAGAGCATCGTCGACGTGTTCGGGAATCCCGACGTATCCGCGGGCGGCCTGCTGGCGTTCCACTACGTCAATGCGCCGGGTGGAGGGAATCCGGCGTTCGCCGGGATCTTCGCCGCGCCGCTGGATGACCCCGTCGTGACCAGCGCCGTCCGGTCGGTGCCCTTCACCGGCCCCGACGGCCAGTTCTACGTCGGCGTCTCGCACCTGCGCTGGCTGGGGGAGACCGAGATCCTCTTCGTCGCGTACGCGCAGGAAATCGTGATTCCCTGCGGGGGCTGCGACGCGCAAGTGTACACCCACCCGCGGACGCTCTTCCGCGCGGCGGCCACGCCCAGCGGCGCGCTCACCCCCGTGCCGGGCGGCGCCTTCGCGACATCGGTCTCCACGGGGGCCACCGCCGACGAGATCTATCTCACGCTGGCAGCCGATACGCGCATCTACCACGTGCGCCTCTCGACCGGCGAGCAGACCGTGGTGCACGACTTCGGGGCTGAAGGCATCGCCCGCGACGTGCATTTCGGCGGCGGCAGGCTGACGGCGGTCGCCGGCGGCAAGGTGCGGGTGGTGTTCGCGCCCCCCGGTCCGCTCCAGACCGAGGACGAGGGCGGCCATCTCTTCCTGCTCGAGCCGGCCACCGGCGCCGTCCGGCGCCTCACGGACGACACGCGCTGGTTCCGGCACCCCGCGATCGCGCCCGACGGCACGCGCATCGTCGGCGAGGGGCACGCCGTCCTCATCTCCGGTCCCGACACCACGGTGAATCCGCGGGCCGACCTCTGGATGTACGCCGCGCCATGACGATCGTGGGACGCGGCGCGCGGGGAGGCCTGATGCTCCTCGCCCTGGGCTGCAGTCACGGCGAGCCCTTCGCGGTGGAGGAGCACACCCCCGACGGCCCCTTCGCCGCGGGTGAGCCCGCCCGGCTCACGTTCGGTGACGACGTGGGCGAGCCCGCCTGGCTGCCGGACGGGAGCGCCATCGTCTACGCCGGCGGCGCGCTGACCGGCGTGCCGCCGGACCGCTGCCTGCTGGTCGTTCCCGCCGCCGGCGGCACCATCACGAGCGAAGTGTGCAACGCCGCGCCGCTCGCCGACATCGTCGACAGCTGGGCCTGGCCCGCCGTGTCGGGCGACCGGCTGGCGTTCTACTACCAGAACTCGGTCCGCGGCATCGCGCCGACGGTCGCGGGAATCTACGTCGCGCCGCTCGCAGCGCCTGCCGTCACGGCCCCGGTCCGGAGCATCCCGTTCAGCGCACCGGACGGCGTGTTCTACATCGCCGCGTCGCACGTGGCGTGGCTGGGCAGCGAGCTGCTCTTCATCGGCTATTCGGAGCAGACGGTCCAGCCCTGCCCTCCTCCATGCAAGCCGCTCCGGGTGGAGTACCCGCTCGCGCTGCTCCGGGGCCCCGCAGTGCCCGGCGGCACCTTCACGGCGGTGCCCGGGATCGCTTTCCCCACCTCTGCCGTGGCCGGCGCGTCCGCCGACGAGATCTATTTCACCCTGGCCAACGACTCCCGCATCTACCACCGGGTGCTGTCCACGAACGCCCAGACCGTCGTCCGTGACTTCGCCGGCGACGGGATCGTCCGTGACCTCTCCTATGCGGCAGGGCGGCTCGCGGCGGTGGTGGGCGGCAAGGTCAAGGTGTGGCTGGAGCCGGCAGGGCCGCTGCAGTCGCCTGACGACGGCGGCCACCTGCATGTTCTCGACCTGGCGGCGGGCAACCAGCGGCGACTGACCGGCAACGACCGATGGTTCCGCCATCCCGCCTGGTCGCCCGCGGGCACGGCGCTGGCCGGCGAGGGCCACGCCGTGAGCATCGACCAGAATCCGGATGCGCCGCCCGACGCGCCCGTGCTCGACACCACGGTCACCCCGCAGGGCGACCTGTGGGTCTACGGGGCGCCGTGAAGGCCGCCATGGCCGCGCTCGCGGCACTCGCCGTCGCCTGCGGCCACGGCGAGCCCTTCGCCGTCGAGGACCAGTCGCGCGACACGCCGTTTGCGGCGACTCCGCCGGTGCGCCTCACCTACAACGACGGCGACGACCGCACGGCAGCATGGCTCCCCGACCAGTCGGGCATCCTCTACTCGAGCGAACGTCTCGACCAGGCCGATCACGACCGCTGCCTGCTGGTGCTGCCGCCCACCGGCGGCTCGGTGCGCCGCTCGATCTGCGAGGACGCGGTCGCCCACGAGGACACGACCGACCGCTTCGAGGCGGCCGCCGTGAACGCCGAGGGGCGGATCGTCTTCCTCCGCGCGGTGAGCAGCATCGGGCTCCAGAAGGGCCCCGCCCTGCACCTCATGCTCGGGCGCGCCGACGACCCGGCCGCCGCGGCGCCGGTGACCATCGTGCCGTACTTCGCCCCGAGCGGGAAGACGCACTTCTACGTCTCGCACACCCAGTGGCTCGGCCCCGACCGCTTCGTCTACCTCGCGGAGGACCTGTTCTACCAGGGCTCGACCTTCCTCCCGGACACCTTCAGCACCGGGCTCGAGATCGTGCGCGGCGACATCGCCGGCGAGTCGGTGACGCTCACCGTGGTGGCGGGCACCGAGCTGGCGTCCTCCGTGGCCGCCGGCCCCGACGAGGACACCATCTACTTCACGCTGGGCGGCGATTCGCGCGTCTTCCGCCAGTCGCTCTCGACTGGGGAGCGGACGGTGGTCCACGACTTCGGCGCGGGCAACATCGCGCGCGACGTGCAGGTGCGCGGCAGCACGCTCGTCGCCGTCGTGGGCCGGAGCGTGCTCTTCCAGTTCGAGGAGGCCCACGGCATGGTCCAGCGCGACGAGGGCGGGGACCTCTACGTGGTGGACCTCGCCACCGGCGCCACCCAGTCGGTCTCGCTCGAGGAGACGCTCTTCCGGCGGCCTGCGCTCTCGCCCGACGGCCGCTTCGTCGTCGTCGAAGCCTCGCCGTTCGCGCCGGTCCACGTGGGGCCGGACTCGGATTTCAACGCCCCCAACCACCGGCCCGACCTGTGGCTCTTCGATCTCCAGTGACGTCCCGCCTCCAGAGGGAGCCTGCGCATATGCGTCTGCTCGTGCCCGCCCTCGCCGTGGCCGCGCTCGCGTGCCTCGGCCGCCCGCTCGCCGCGCAGACCTCCGGCGCCATCGCCGGCCGGGTGACCGACGGCTCGTCGGGGAGCCCGCTCGCCGGGGCCATCGTGACGATCTCCGACGGCCGCCGCGGCAACGTCACCGACACCTCGGGCGCCTACCGGATCCGCGAGGTGCGCAGCGGCATCTACAGCGTCACCGTGCGCGCCATCGGCTTTGCGCCGATCCGCCGCGACAGCGTCGTCGTGCAGGCCGGGTCCACGACGCTCGCCGACTTCCGCATGCAGCCGAGCGCGGTGGAGCTGCCCGCGATCGTGGTGGAGACGGCCGACCCGGTGCTCGACCCGCTCCGGACCGCCACCGAGCAGGTGGTCACGGCGGAGGACCTGCGCACCCTGCCGGTCAGCACGCTCGACGAGGCGCTCGCGCTGTCGGCCGGCGCCGTCGGCGAGAGCTACCGCGGCGGGCGGCTCGGCCAGCAGTCGTTCATCATCGACGGCCTCGGCGTCAAGAACCAGCTCGACGCCTCCACCGGGTCGCTCGGCGTGCGGCTGCCGCCCGACATCCTCACCGAGGCGTCGCTGGTCACCAACGGCTTCTCGGCGCGCTACGGGCAGGCGCTGTCGGGGCTCATCAACGTGGTGACCAAGGACGGCGGCGAGGAGTGGAGCGGGCGCGCGGCGTACGAGTCGGACCGGATCTTCGGCGGCGGCTGGGACTACGGGCTCGACCGCGCCGTGCTGGAGGCGGACGGGCCGGTGGCGGGCGGGATCACGGCGCTCGCGGCCGTGGACGTCTCGGGCCGGCTCGACGCCGAACCGGTCAACGCCCCCGCGCCGGAGAACCCGCTCGACCCGCGGCACGATGCGCCCCACATGCTGCCGCACAACGCGGGCGAGCAGTACAACTTCGCGGGCAAGCTCACCATTCCGGTCACCGGGCGGCAGACCCTGCGGCTCTTCGGCCTGCGCTCGATCGACCAGCGCCAGCTCTACGATCCCCTGTTCAAGTACGACAGCGACTTCGGGCCGGCCCGCCGCGTCTCGGGCACGCTGGCGAGCGCGCACCTGCAGCACGCGAGCGGGCCCACGGCAAGGCTTCCGCTGGTCGCGGATCTCCGGGTGGCGCTCTTCTCGCGCGACTTCATCCGTGGCACCCTCACCGAGCAGCCCGACACCCGGTTCGGCGCGTTCACCGGCAGCCGGTTCGAGTTCGTCGGTGAGGACCTGGCGCGCGCGCAGGACACCGCGGGCGCCCGCGCCCCGATTCCGGGCCTGCAGGAGCCCGGCTTCAGCACCAGCACGCCGTGGGGCGTGCCGGCCTTCTTCCTGGGCGGCGGCACCCGCGGCGAGCTCGCGTGGAACCACTTCCGCGAGCTGCGCTCACAGCTCGACCTGACCTTCGGCGCGGGGCAGACGGGTGACGTCTTCGTCGGCGGCGAGATCGTGAGCCAGCGGGTGCGCACCTTCCAGCGCGCGCTCGGCTACCTGCCCGTGGGCAGCGTGAAGCAGAATGTGCCCCCGGCCACCGCCTCCGAATTCACCCCGCTCGCGGCCTCGGCGTACATCGAATCCCAGTTCCGGCTCGCCGAGCTGGGCATCACCACCGGCATCCGTTATGACCGCTTCGACACCCGGAGCGACCTGCCCGGCTCCGACGGCAAGGCCCAGTCGAAGTTCAATCCGCGGGTGGCGGTGTCCACCGTGTTCCGGGGCGCCACGTTCGTGGCCAGCGTCGGGCGCTTCAGCCAGGCGCCGGACTACCAGTACCTGGTGGACGCCGCCTTTGACGACACCACGCGGACCGGCCGCTTCCGCCAGGGCAACCCGAACCTCGGGTTCGAGGGGTCGTGGCAGTACGAGTTCAGCCTGCGCACCCGGCCGCGCGAAGGCCTGTCGCTCCGGGTGAACGCCTTCGTGAAGCGGCTCGAGGGCCTCGTCGCCTCGGTCCCGCTCGGGACCAATCCCGACTCGTCGATCTTCGGGAACGCGGACAACGGGACGGTGCGGGGCGGCGAGCTGCTGTTCGAGCGCGAGATGCGGAACGGCTGGGGCGTCCGCGCGTCGTACACGCTGCAGGAGGCGCTGGCCACCTCCACCAGTGCGTTCCTGCTCCGCCGCGTCATCATCGTCGACCCGCTCACCCATGACACGATCATTCCCGCCAAGGTCGAGTTCCCGCTCGACTACGACCGGCGGCATAACCTGACGCTGATCCTGCAGGGCCAGGTGCGCGATGCGGCCGGGCCCGAGATCCTCGGCATCCGGCCGTTCGGCGGGCTGGAGGCGGCGCTGATCGGGCGCCTCTCGTCGGGCCTGCCATTCACCCGGTTCGAGCCCGGCGTGGACACGCTCATCGGCGCGCCCAATGGTTCGCGCCTCCCGTCCGCCACCACCATCGACATGCTGCTCCGCCGCCCGCTGACGCTGGGCGGCGTCCGGGGCAGCATCTACCTCGACGCGCGCAACCTGCTCAACCGGCGGAACATCGTCGCGGTGCGGCGGGACAGCGGCGAGCCGGTCGCCACCGAGGACACCATCCAGGAGATGGCGCAGGACGCGCTGGCGCTGCATCCGGAGCGCATTCCCTACGAATCGCCCCGGTACCGTCCCCATGCCGACCTGGACCAGAACGGGTACATCGAGGGCCCGGGCGAGCTGCTGCCCATGTACGAGGCGGCGGCGCGCGACGTCTCGCAGCCGATCTTCGCGTACGGTTCGCCGCGCCTCGCGCGGATCGGGATCGAGCTGCTGTTCTAGGGCGTGGTGCAGGCGGGGATCAGGCCAGCTCCGCGCGGGTGAGCCAGGTGTTGATCGACACGGCCGCCGCGGCGCCTTCCGCCGCGGCCACGATGACGAGCTGGGCATCCTTCGAGGCGTCGCCCGCCACCCACAGCCCGGGGACCGTGGTGCGCTCGGCGCCCTTCGTGTCCACCACACCCTTGTCGGTGAACCGCGCGCCGATGCGCGCGGCGAGGTCCGAATGCTGCCGCTGGCCCGCGCAGAAGAAGAGCGCCGTCCGGCCGAGCGGCGGGCCGTCGGCGAAGACGATCCGCTCGAGCCGACCCCCATTCCCCTCCAGCCGCAGGATCCGCTCGGCCCGGACCCGCACCCCGTGCCGCGCCAGCGACGCCTTGTCGCCCGCTGAGAGCGCGTCGGCACCGTCGGTGCAGAGCACCAGGTCGCGGCTCCAGCGCAGCATGCCGAGCGCGTAGCCGCCGGCGCTCTCATCGCAGCCGTGCACGGCGATCGGCTCGTCGCGGTGCTCCCACCCGTCGCAGAACGGGCAGTGGTGCACCGAGGTGCCGTAGAGGGCGGCGATGCCCTCGATGTCCGGGACCGCGTCCACGACGCCGGTGCAGAGCAGGAGCGTCCGCCCGCGGCGGCGTTCACCGCCCTCGAGCGTGATCTCGAACCCGCCGTCGACCGCCTCGGCGTCGGTAACCAGGACGTCGCGGACCTCGACCGTCCCGTACTGGCTCAGCTCCGCCCGTCCGGCCGCCCGGAAGTCGCCCGGTGCCATGCCGTCGCGGGTCAGGTACCCGTGCATCTCGGCGGCCGCGCGGTTCCGGCCCGCTCCCGAGTCGCAGACCAGCACGGTCCGCCGGGTGCGGCCCAGCAGCAGGGCGGCGCTGAGCCCCGCCGGCCCGGCGCCGACCACGAGGCAGTCGTAGATCACCGGCTCCTCCCGATTACCTTGCGACATCCCCACCTTCACGCGGAGTGTCCGCCCATGGTGCTCACGTTGGTGCTCATCGGCCTGGCCGCAGGCGTGCTCGCCGGGCTCTTCGGAATTGGCGGCGGCGTGCTGATCGTGCCCGCGCTGGTCTATTTCGGAGGCATGACGATCAAGTCCGCCACCGGCACCTCGCTCGGCGCGCTGCTGCTGCCGGTCGGCCTGCTGGGAGCGATGACCTACTGGAAGGCCGGCAACCTCGAAATCCGCGCGGCGGTGCTCGTCGCCGTGGGCCTCTTCTTCGGCGCCTGGTTCGGGGCGCGGCTGGCGCAGTCAATGCAGCCTGCGCTCCTGCAGCGGCTCTTTGCCGTGTTCCTCGTGCTGGTGGCGGTACGCATGTTCTTCAAGGCCTGATGTCGCGGCCCACGGAGGCTTCCATCACCTCCTTGAAGCGGCGCAGGTCGTCCCGCACCTGGCGTGACGGCTCTTCGCCGAAGAGCCGCGCCACGGCCGCGCCGAGGCGCCCGGCGGGCGGCTCGTAGCTGAGCACCACGCGCACCAGGGTGCGCGTCCCGCCGGCGATCGGCCGGAAGTGCACCGACCCCGCGTTGTTCACCTCCGAGCCCGGCAGCGACCGCCAGGCGATCAGCTCCGGCTCGATTTCGTTGTGGACCTCCGCGTCCCATTCGATCTGGGTGCCGGCCGGCCCCTTCACCGCCCAGTGGGAGCGCCCGGGCCCCGTGGAGGTGACCGACTCCAGGTGGTGCATGAACCGCGGCAGGTTCTCGAAGTCCCGCCAGTAGGCGAAGAGCTCGGCCGCCGGCCGGTCGATGATCACGCTCTGCTCCACCTTGATCCCCTGCCCGCGATGCACGCTCGCCACCGGGCTCCGCGCCGCCGCCTTCGGCCCGGCGGTGTTGCGGCCGAGGGCGCGGCTCACCGGGCAACGGCCCGTGACCGCGCGCGCCACGAGGCTCGTGCCGAGCGGCACCAGGACCGAGCGCAGCCGGTTCCGCTGGTAGCTGTAGCCGATCAGCGCCACGCCGGCGGCCGCCGACAGGACGCGTTCCAGCGTGCCCACGTTGGGTGCGCCGCGGCGGTACCCGCTGCCGATCCTCACGTCGCCGTCGGGCAGCGACGCCTCCTCCATCGAGCCTTGCATCGGTCTTCCCCTGTCAGTCGCAGGTGGGTGCGTGGGTCAGCGCTTCGGACGCCGGGCCTTGCGGGCATGCTTCTCATCGTCGAGCTGCGCCGCGAGCCCGTCCCGGTGCTCCGGGTCGCCGTGCTCGTCCGCCTGGTCGAGCTGGCTGTGGCCCCGGTTGTCTTCGTCCCGCGGCTCGCCGAACTCGAGCTCCCCGGGCGTCTCCGCGGCGGGCGGCTCGCCGGCGAAGCGGCGCCGCTCGTCCTCGTCCATGGTGGCGTAGTCCTGCGACTGGTTGCGTGCCATTGCGTCCTCCGTTGGGGTGCGATCGCGTGCAGCAATAGCGCCCTTCCGGCAGGGTGCGCGCGGTGACAGTCGTCACCTTCCAGCAGGCGGATGGCTAGCGGGTGGCCCGCGACGCCGCGGCCGTCGTCGGGTAGGCAACGTCCGGTGGCGGGTCTCCGTTGGGCCAGTCCCGCTCCTTGCCCGGCAGGTCGGGGCGCGGCTGGGCGTTGATGAACGCGGCCACGTCCACCGCCTCGCGGTCGGTGAGCGTGCCCCGGAGGTCCTGCGGCATGTTGTAGCGGATGAAGGCCGACGCGGTCCGGAGCCGCGACATGCCGGCCCCGATGTTGTACGACTGCGGTCCCCAGACGGGCGGCCCGACCGAGCCCTCCCCGCCGGCGCCGTGGCAGCGGGCGCACTTGGCGGCGAAGACGGCGGCGCCGGCGGCGGAATCCCCCGCCGTGAGCGAAAGGCGCGGGAGCCCCTGCCCCGGCACCCGCTCCCCGACCGGCACGCCGCGCGACAGGAATGCCATGTACGCGATGATGTCGCGCATGTCGCGCCCGTCCCGCGCCAGGCCGGTGCCGTTCATGCTGCGCTCGAAGCAGTCGTTGATGCGGTCCTCGATGATCTGGACCGAGGCCGATCGCGACCGGTACTGGGGAAAGGTCCCGTACACGCCGACCCAGGGCATCGCATTCGGCCGGGTGCCGTCGTCGGGGTGGCAGCTGGTGCAGTTGAGGGCGTTGCCAACGTTCCGCGGGAGGCTGTCCCGGGTGTGCGCGAGCAGCGCCCTGCCGCGCCGGATTGCGCGGCCGAGCGAATCGTCTCCGATCGTGGAATCGTGCGGGATCGCGTACGCGATGGCGGTGGAGTCGCCGGGGGAGTCGGGCGCAGCGGCGGCCGGGGGCTCCCCCGGCCGCTCACAGGCCGTGAGCGCGGCGAGTATGGTCAGCATCGGGAGCGCGCGCGCGGACATCGCCGTCAGGCCCTGGCCAGCATCCGCCTGATCGGCTTTACGAAGAGCGCGAGCACCAGGCACATCAGCATCGTGAACCCGGCCACGGCCATGAAGATCTGGTCGGTCGTGAAGGTCTCGTAGAAGCCCGACACGTTGCCGCCGATGAAGTTGCCCACCGAGCTGGCGAGGAACCAGACGCCCAGCATGAGGCCCGCGTAGCGCATCGGCGCGAGCCTGGTCATCGCCGAGAGTCCCACCGGGCTCAGGCTCAGCTCGCCGATCGTGTGCAGCAGGTAGGTGCCCAGCAGCCACAGCGGGCTCACCTGCGTGCCGGCATCGGCCATCCGGGCCGCCGGGATCAGCAGCGCGAAGCCCAGCGATGCGAAGAGCAGGCCGAAGGTGAACTTGCCGGGGCTCGACGGCTCGCGCTTGCCCAGCCGGATCCACAGCCAGGCGAACACCGGCGCCAGCAGGATGATGAACGCCGCATTGGCCGACTGGAACCAGCTCGCCGGAAAGTCGAAGCCGAGGATGCTGGTCCGGGTGCTCCGCTGGGCGAAGAGGTTGAGGGTCGAGCCCGCCTGCTCGAAGGCCGCCCAGAACACCGACGCGCCGAGGAAGAGCACCAGGATGACCAGGTGCCGCTTGCGCTCGTCGCGGTCGCGGCTGCCGGCGGTGAGCAGCCAGGCAAAGAACGCCACCGGCGTCACCAGCAGGATGAAGGCGACCGACTTGTTGACCGTGGGGACCGCGCCCAGCGCCGAGTTGCCGGCGGTGAGCAGGATCAGCGCGCCGATCCCGATGATGGCGAGCAGCGCGAAGATCGCGCCCCGCCGCTGGCCGTCGCTGAGCGGATCGTTGGGCTCGGCCCCGGCGCCGCGCAGCTTGGCCCGGCCCAGCCGGTACTGGACGAGCCCGAGGAACATGCCGACCGCGGCGGCCCCGAAGCCCCAGTGCCAGGAGCGCGCCGGGTCGAGGCCCCACCCCTGCAGCATCGAGCGGAAGCCCGCGCTCTGCGCCAGCCATCCGCAGACGAACGGCGAGATCGCCGCGCCCAGGTTGATGCCCATGTAGTAGATCGAGAACCCGGCGTCGCGCCGGCGGTCCTCTTCGTCATAGAGCTGGCCGACGATGGTGCTGATGTTGGGCTTGAGCAGCCCGGTGCCGACGATGACGAGGAAGAGCCCCAGCAGGAAGAAGGGGATCCCCTCCATGGCCAGCGAGATGTGCCCGCACATGATCACGACGCCGCCGTAGAAGACGGCCCGCTGCTGCCCGATCACCCGGTCGGCGAACCAGCCGCCCGGCAGGGCCACCAGGTAGACCATCGCCGTGTACAGCGCGTAAATAGGCCCGGCCGTCGCGGTATCGAAGCCCAGCCCGCCGGTGGCGAGCGGCGCGGTCATGAACAGGATCAGGATCGCCCGCATCCCGTAGTAGCTGAACCGCTCCCACATCTCGGTGAAGAAGAGCGTGGACAGCCCCCGCGGGTGGCCGAAGAAGGCGGTGTCCGTTGCGGACGACACCGGCGCGGCCGGTTGGGTCATGGTGGCCAATGGAATCTCCGAGGATTCAGTCAGGAAGGCGTCGTGCGGGAGGCCTGGGGCCCTGCGGTACTGGTCACTCTCTGCCCAGCTTCTTCTTCAGGTGTGCGAGCTGTGCATCGACCGCCGCCTCGTGCAGGCGCCGCTCGGCCTGGGCGCGCAGCAGCTCGCCGTCGAGGTCGAGCTCGGGTCGGGTGCCACCCGCCTCATCGATGCTGCGCCAGGCGGCATCGGGGGCGGCGCCGCTTCCCGGCGCGCGTCCCTGCTGCGCCGCCCTGAGCTCGCCCATCATCGACTCCAGCTCCCGCACGCCCAGGTCGAGCTCGTCGTGCTGCACCGCGAGCTTCCGCTCGAGGACGTCGGCGCGCTCGCGGTGGCGGGCCGCGAAGCGCTCGGCGATGCCCATCGTCTCCTGGTCGGCGATCTCGGCGGCGAGCTGGCCGCGCCGCTCCGCGTCCGCGAGCTGCCGGCGCTCGAGCGCGAGCTCGCGCTCGGTGGCCGCGAGCTGATCGCGCATGGCGCTCACGGCCGCCTTCGCCTCGATCACCGCGTCCCGGAGGCCGGCGGCGTAGGCGCGCCGGTCGTCGGGGCTGCGCGATTCCGCGAGCAGGCGATCGAGCCGCGCTCGCAACCCATCGAAAACGCTCACGCGGCTCCTCTCGCTGTCGCTGCACGGGGACCGGCCAATGTTACGGACGCCGCCGCCGAGCGTCAAGCGACCGATCGGCGAAGCCCTGCCACCACATTATCTTAGGTTTGTCCCAGGGCCCCGGAACCAGGGGGCTGCGCATCCCAGGAGCCCGCATGCGGTACCCGGCACTGTTCGGCCTCATCTCGATCCTGGCGGCCTGCGGGGGCGACGGCACCTCCCGGGCCGGCTGCGGCATCGCCTCGATGGCCAGTCCCAACTCGGTGATCGCCCAGTTCGGCATTCCCCGCCAGACGCTCAGTGTGCCGCCCCGCAATGTGCCCGCGCGGCTCGTGGCCCGCGTCGCAGGAGGGGGGACGTACCCCGCCATCGCCGGAAGCACGCAGGGACCCGATTCGGCGCTGGTGATCGGGGTGGAAGGCACGCCGCCGGGGGCCATGGCCCTCGGGTTCGGCGTGCTGCTGACCGCGAAGGACGGCACCACCCGGGGCGTCATGCTCTTCGAGGGCCTCCCGGTCGAGGCGGCTCCGCAGATCGGCACCGTCTCGATGGGCACGATGTCGGCTCCGCTCCTGGGCATCGAGGCCGACCCGGCGGCGTACGAGGATCCGGCGTGCCCCCTCTTCCCCGATTCGACGCTCCGGTGACGGCGCCGCGCATCGCGGTCACCGGCATCGTCCGCGACTGGGCCGGCCAGGCCCGCACCGGCGTCAACGCGGCCTACGTCCGCTCGGTCGTTGCGGCGGGAGGCATCCCGGTCATCGTTTCGCCGCTGGTGGGCCAGACGCGGGCCGCCGAGCTGCTCGAGGCCATGGACGGCCTGCTCCTCTCGGGCGGCGAGGACGTGGACCCGGCCCTCTACCGCGAGCCGGCCGGCCCGGCGCTCGGGCCGGTCGACCGCGAGCGGGACCTGATGGAGATCGCCCTGTTCGCCCACGCGCGTGACGCGGGCCTGCCGGTGCTCGCCATCTGCCGCGGGCTCCAGGTCGTGAACGTGGCGCTCGGCGGTTCGCTCTGGCAGGACCTCCCCAGCGAACGGCCGGGGACCGTCGAGCACGCGGCCCCGGGCGCCCGGACCGACCGTACCCACGCCGTCCGCGTCGAGCCCGGCAGCCAGCTCGCCCAGGCGCTCGGGGCGGAGCGCCTGGCGGTCAATTCCTTCCACCATCAGGGCATCAAGGTGCTGGCGGAAGGTTTGAAGGCGACGGCGCGGGCGGAGGATGGCCTGATCGAAGGCATCGAAGGCGTGGGCGACGACCACTGGCTACTGGGCGTGCAGTGGCATCCCGAGGAAATGCACGCCGAGCGCGGAGCGCCCGATGCGGGACTGTTCGCCGCGTTCGTGCGCGAGGCGCTCAGTGCAAGGGAAAGAGATACCGCTCGCTCACCCCGTTGAGCGCGGCCCTGATGTCGGAGAAACGCTCCGCGGCGGACCGGAAGACCTCCTCGAGTCCATAGCGATCCGCCAGCTCGTGGTCGGAGGCCATGCCGAAGCCGCGGCTGCCCAGCGCGTCGTAATAGGTGACGCCGGGCCCCCCGCTCCGGAGCTGCCGCGCCGCGATGTAATCGGGGAAGAGCCCGGACAGCCAGAGCGCATAGTTGCCCAGGTGGGCCATGACCCGGAAGCGCCGCTCGCCGCTGGTGGCGTCGAGGTCGGCGAGGATGTCCACCAGGTAGGCGTGCCGCGCGTCGTCGTTCCAGTCCACGCGCCAGGCGCGGTCCCGCCGGCCGAACTCGAGCATGAGCGAGCCCAGATAGTCGGCCAGGTCGCGGTCGTCCACGCCGGAGCGGCGGAGCGCGTGGCGCAGCACGACGTAGAAGAAGAGGGCTTCGGATGGAACCAGCATCGTCCGCACCGCCAGGAGGCGCTCGAGCAGCTCCGGCTTCTCCAGGAGCGCGTCGGGACCTTCCGCGGCGAGCTGCCGCTCGACGGCGGCCCGCCGATGGGCGGAGCCGCGGCTCAGCAGCAGGATCACCAGCTCGACGTCCGCCGCGCGCAGGCGGCTCCGAAGGTCAGCGCGAATCATGAATCAGTCTCCTCCTGGCGGGCAGGAACCGATGCCGGCCGATCCGTCGGCCGCGGTGGCGCGCCGGCTCACGGAGTTCGGTGCGGCGCTCGCGGGAACCCTGCGTCCCGGGTCGATCGTGGACCTGCTCATCGAGCACGTGCGCGAGACCTTCACCCCCAGCGTCGTCGCCGTGTCCATCTATGCGGATGATGCCGCCGGGCCGCCCGAGGTGCACACCTGGCCGACCGGGGCCGGCTGGCCGCAGGGCATCCAGGCGCTGGAGCGGGACGGGCCGGGGCGCCTGGTGGTGGCCGGCGACCATACCTGGTGCCTGGCCCCGCTCCGGGCCCGTGGGCAGGTCACCGGGACGGTGGCGATTCGCGACCCGTCCGGCCCGTTCGAGTCGATCGCTCCCGCGCTGCTCGAGGCCTTCGCGGCCCAGGCCAGCGTGGCGCTCGAGAGCGCCCACCTGGTCGACTTGCACGAGGACGGGCGCCGCTCCTGGCAGGAGATCGTGGACGCCCTCTCCCTGGCGCTCTGCATCGTGGACCGGGAGGGTCGCATACGCCGTGCCAACCGGGCCTTCTCCGAGCTGGTGGGCACCTCCCCGGCGGCCGTGGTGGGCCGCCCCTGGCACGCCTTCACCCCGCCGGAGTGGGCGTCCGACATCCAGCGCATGCTCGATTCGGGCGGGCGCGCCGAGGAGGTCGAGCTCCGCGTGCTGGACCGCACCTACAATCTCGGGGGCGTCCCCATCACCGAGGGCGACACCTCGACCGTGGTCCTGCTCTTCGACGATCACACCGAGCGGCGCTCCCTCCAGGAGAAGCTGCTCCAGTCCACCAAGCTCTCGGCGATGGGCCAGCTCATCGCCGGCGTGGCGCATGAGCTGAACAATCCGCTGGCGTCGGTGGTCGGCTTCGCCGACTTCCTCGGCGAGATGCGTGACGTGCCGCCGGCGCTCCGCGAGCCGCTCGCGGTGATCCGCGAGGAGGCCGAGCGCGCCTCCACCATCGTCAAGAACCTGCTCGGCTTCGCGCGGAAGCAGGACCGCCAGCGCCGGCCCTGCGCGCTCGGGCCGCTGCTCGAGTCCACCATGAGCCTCCTGCGCAACGCGCTCATGGCCCAGCGGGTGGAGGCCCGCGTCGTCGTGGAGCCCGACCTGCCGCAGATCAGCATCGACGCCAACCGGATGCAGCAGGTCTTCGTGAACCTGGTGAACAACGCCTCCCAGGCCATCGCCTCGACGGGCCGGCCCGGCACCGTCACCCTCTCCGCCCGGCGCTTCCTCGACGAGATCACGGTGGACGTGAGCGACGACGGGCCCGGCATGACCGAGGAGGTGGCCGCGCAGGTCTTCGAGCCGTTCTTCACCACCCGGGCCGAGCACGAGGGCACCGGCCTCGGCATCTCGATCAGCCAGGGCATCGTGAAGGAACACGGCGGGCGCATCACGCTCGCGACCGCGCCGGGCGCCGGGGCGACGTTCACGGTCCACCTCCCGATCGAGACCGAGTCCGAAGCCCCCGCTCCGCCGGAGCCGCCCAGCCCGCTCGAGCGCCGGCTCAGCGTGCTGGTCATCGACGACGAGCCGCACATTCTCCATTACATGAGCGCCACGCTCGCCACCTGGGGGCACGAGGCCGTCGTCGCCGACGATGGCGACGCCGGGCTCGAGCTGGCCGTGGCGGGCGACTTCGACCTCATCATCACCGACCTCCGCATGCCGCGGCTGGGCGGCCGCGAGTTCTTCGAGGCGCTCCGCGGGCGCCGGCCGGAGCTGGCGTCGCGGGTCTACTTCAGCACCGGCGACACCGTCCGCGGCGACACGCTCGCCTTCCTCGAGCTGCTCGACCGGCCGTACCTGCACAAGCCGTTCAGCCTCTCCGAGCTGCGCGCGCTCCTCTCGGCGGCCGTGCCGGTGTATCGTTCAGGCACTTCAATCCATCGTGATTCATGATCTACGTCTGTATTCCGAGTCACAACGAGGGGCCGACGGTGGGCCTCCTGCTGTGGAAGATCCGCCAGGTCTTCACCGAATTCTCGCGCGAGTACCAGCTCGTCGTGGCCGACGACGGCTCCACCGACGCCACCGCCGAGGTCCTCGCGCCCTACGCCCGGGTGCTGCCGCTCACGGTGCTCACCCACCGCGAGCGCCGGGGCTACGCCGCGACCATCGAGGAGCTGCTGCGCTTCGCGCTGGAACGGACCGACCGCCCCAAGCGCGACTGCGCGATCCTCATGCACGCCGATTTCGCGCATGACGCGGCGAGCCTCCCCAGCCTGGTCAAGCGGATCGAGAGCGGGGCCGATGTCGTGGTGGCGCAGGGCTCGCTCACGGGCGAGCCCTCGCTCGCCCGGAGGCTGGTGCGGCGCTGGGGCCCGCAGTTGCTGCGCGGGCGCGTGCGGGTGGACGGCGTGGACGACGTGGTGAGCGGGTTCCTGGCGTTCCGGCTGATCACGCTGCGAAACGCGTTCCGGGAGCGCCCGGGCCCGGTGCTGCGGACCGAGGGCTGGGCCGCCAACGCTGAGCTGCTGGCCCGCGCTGCCGCGCACGCGCGGCGCGTCGAGTGCGTGCCCTCGGTCGAGCGCCATGACCTGCGGCCCCGCGGGGGCCGGACCGACCCGTGGGAGACTGCGCGGCAGCTCTGGCGGGCCCGCCCGCTCCTCGACTTTCCCGCGCCCACCCATGCTGCACGCCGCGCGGCAGCTGCGGAAGCCGAGCCCGCGGTGCCGGAGGCGGCGGCCGGCTGAGCGGGTGGCCGAAACGCAACGAGCGCCCGGCCGCCGGCCGGGCGCTCGTTGCGTGGGAGACCGGCTACGCCGGCTTGCCCGTGACCACCTCGCGCAGGCGGCGCGCCACGTCCGGGGCGACGATCTTCAGGATGACATAGAAGATCCATCCCCAGAACGCCCAGATGAGCACGGTGAAGACCAGCGAGAGAATCCCTCCGAAGATCGAGAGGAGGAACTTCATCGCCAGGACGCCCACAAAGGCGAATACCGAGAAGCCAACGATAGTCCGGATCATGCTAGTTTCCTCCCGAGGTGGCCGGTCGCAGCACCATACGCCCTGACGTTTCAAATAGTTTCATAGGGACGCCAAGTGACTACCAGTTTTGACGTTATCGTCATTGGGGGTGGTGCGCTGGGGGCCTCCTGCGCACGGGAGCTGGCGCTCGAAGGGCGCCGGGTGCTCGTGCTCGAACCGGGCGGCGAACGGGGCCAGGGCTGGCGGGCCGCAGCCGGCATGCTCGCCCCGCAGATCGAGACCGACTACTTCGAGCCGCTCTACGAACTGGGCGTGGCCGGCCGCGAGCGCTATGCCGAGCTCGCCCGCGAGCTGCTGGACACCACCGGCATCGACATCGGGCTCTGGCGCGAGGGCATTGCCCGGGTGGCCACCGACGAAGCCGAGGCCCACCAGCTCCGCGACAACGTGTCCTACCAGCGGCAGCAGGGACACCGGTGCGACTGGCTCGATGCCGAGGAGGTGCGCGAGCGCTGGCCCTGGGTGCGGCCCGTCCTCGGCGCGCTCTGGGCACCGCACGACGGCGCGCTCGATCCGGCACAGCTCGTCACCGCCCTGCTTGCCGATGCCGCCCGGCTGGGCGCCACGGTCCTCCCTGCGGCCGCGACGGCCGTCCTGCGCGAGGGCGACCGGGTGACCGGCGTAGTCGCGGGCGAGCGCTACAGCGCGGGCGACGTCGTCGTCGCCGCCGGCGCCTGGTCGGGGCGGCTCGAGGGGCTGCCACGGCCACTGTCCGTGGAGCCGGTGCGTGGGCAGATGGCGACGCTCCCGTGGCCGGCCGAGATGCGCCGCGCCATCCTGTATCACCGCGACTGCTACGTCCTCGCCCGCGGGACGGAGGCGCTGTTCGGGTCGACCATGGAGTATGCGGGTTACGACGCCACGGTCACCGACGCCGGCCAGCGGGCCATCCGGGAAGGCGTCCGGACGCTCAGCCCCGGCATGGCGGCAGCCGCACCGCTCCGCACCTGGGCCGGCCTCCGGCCGGTGACGCCCGACGGCCTTCCCATCCTCGGGCCGGCGCCGGATTTCTCCCACCTCTGGTATGCCTGCGGCCACGGGCGGAACGGCATCCTCCTCGCCGGCATCAGCGCCGTCCTGCTGCACCAGATGATCAAGGGCGAGCCGGTGCACGAGCACGTGAAGGCCTTCCGGCCTTCGCGGATGTGGGCGTGGTGAGCAGTCCCGCCCCTGCCGCGCGAGCCCCGCGCCACGCATTATCCTTCGGCATGCACCGGATTCCAGCCGTCGCTTCCCTCGTGCTGCTCGCCGCCGCCGCCCGCACCGGCGCGGCCCAGGCGCCGCTCGGCGACGAGCGAGCGGCGTACGCGGAGTGGCTCGCATCCGCACCCAACTCTCCCTATCGCGCCGTGGCGCAGCAGCCGATCGGTCCGGGGATCCGCATCGCGCCCGACGGCGATCTTCCGCTCGAAGGCGTCGCCGAGTCGCGGGTCACCCAGGACGGCGGCGCCATCCGGCTGGAGACCGGCGGCGAGCGCCGCATGCTCCCGCGCTTCCGGCCCGTCACGCTCGGCCGCTACACCCTGGTTGCCGGCGGGATGCCGGGGCGGGCCGTGCTGACCGTGTTCGACCCGGCCAGGACGCCGGGCGCGCCGGCGTACTACGCGGCGGACCCATCGGTGGTCTTCGTCGGCCGGCTGCTCCCGCCATCGGCGCCCAGGGTCGAGCGGCTGCTCGCGCCGGACGGTGTCGAGGTCGAGGCCACCGAGGCGGGGAGCGTGCTCGTCACCGTGGGCGGCACGACGACGCGGCTCAAGGTCATGCGCATCCCGGATCCCGCCACCGGCGAGTCCGAGCTGGAGATCTTCTTCCGCGACAGCACCAACGCCAGGGGCACCTATCCGGCGGGACGGTTCGTGGCACTCGCGCCCGCGGGCGATGGCCGCTACCGGCTCGATTTCAACCGCGCGCGCAATCCCTTCTGCGCCTACAGCTCCGCGTATGCGTGTCCGCTCCCGTGGCGCGGCAACGCGCTTCCGGCCGCGATCGCGGCGGGCGAGCAGTACCACCCGAAGCAATAGATGCTCACCTCCCTCGCGGCGACGCTGCTCCTGCTCGCGCCGGAGCCGGACCCCTCCGGCCCGTGGCGCGGCGTGCTCGACCTCGCCGGCGGCCCGCTGCGGTTCACGCTGGAAATCGCCCGCGGTGGGGATTCGCTGACTGGACGCTTCTGCAACGGCCCGGCCTGCGAGGCACCGTTCGCGATCCGGAGCACGGGGGATTCGCTCTCGTTCGAGATTGCCGACTACGCGGCGACGATCACCGCCAGGATCAGCGGCGACTCGCTGACCGGCCGGTACCACAACGTGGGGAGACGGGGCCCGCGCACGATTCCCTTCCGCGCGGCGCGCGGGCGCTGGCCGGCGCTGCCGGCCGCACGACCGCTGCTCGGGAGCTGGGACGCCACCCTGACCACCGACGGCCGCACCAGCCCCCGCGTCTTCCTCTTCGACAGCGACAGCGCCGGCACGCTCGCGGCGGTGATCTCCAACACCGGGGACTACGGGCAGTTCTGGGGCCAGGCCTCGGGCGACAGCCTGGCGGTCTTCCGGTTCGACGGCTCCTTCGTCTACATGCTCACCGCACGGCTCGAGGGCGATACGCTGCGCGGCGTCTTCCATGCCGGCCTCACGACCCAGACGCCCTTCACGGCCGTGCGCAGCACGGGGCGCGCCCACCTGCGCGAGCCGACCGAAGTCACCCAGGCCGACACCACGGCGCCCTTTCGCTTTGCCTTCCGCGACCTGGACGGCCGGATGGTGACGAGCGAGGACGAGCGGTTCCGTGGCAAGGTGGTCGTCATCGACGTCTTCGGCACCTGGTGCCCGACCTGCCACGAAGCGGCGCCGATGCACGAGCGCTTCCGCCGGGAGTTCCGCGACCGTGGGTTCGAGGTCGTGGGCCTCGCGTACGAGGTGACCGGCGATACCGCCGTCGACGGCGCGCTGGTGCGGCGGTATCGCGACAAGCTGGGCATTTCCTTCCCGCTGCTGCTCGCGGGTGTGAGCGACCCGGAGGCCGCGGCCGCGACCCTGCCCCAGCTTCGCGGCTTCACCTCCTTCCCCACCACCATCTTCCTCGGCCGGGATGGACGGGTGCGGCGCGTGCATGCCGGCTTCTACGGCACGGCCACCGGACCGATGCACGACCGCCAGGTCGCCGAGTTCCGCGCATTCATCGAGCGGCTGCTGGAGGAAGGTTGACCCCGTTCTGCGTCCGCGGCCTTGCGATGGCCGGCCTGCTCGCCGCCGCGAGCGTGCGACCCGCGGCCGCGCAGCTATCGGTGGAGACCAAGGAAGGGTGGACCTTCACCTTCGCCGGCAACGTGAACGCGTTCTACGTCTTCGAGCGCGAGGCCCGGGGTGGCGCGGTGACCGCGCCCGGCGCGGTCGTCGGCGTCGGGCGCCAGGGCTCGGCGGTGCGCTCGGGGTACCTGCCGGCCTTTGCGGTCTTCGGCGCACGCCGGGTCGAAGGCCCCACAACCGTCGGCGTGCACTTCGGCTTTGCTCCGCAGATCCAGACCACTGGCGGCCAGGACGACAGCGCCGGCCTCGGCGGCCGGATCGACATGCGCCAGGTCTACCTCTCGGCGGAGGGCCGCTGGGGACAGGTGCTGGCCGGCCGGGAGATCGGCGTCTTCGCCCGGCAGAACCTGCTTGGCGACATGTCGCTCTTCGGCACCGGGGCCACCGGCGGGAACTTCGGCAATCCGGGCCGCGGCACGGTGGGGCGAAGCGGGTTCGGCTACATCTATCCCGGCTTCAACGCCCAGCTCACCTGGACCAGTCCGTCGGCGCGGCCCCTGCAGCTCACCATCGGCGTCTTCGATCCCAGCACCAACAACGGCTTCGACGAGCTGCTCCTGCCCCGGATCGAGGGCGAAGTCACCTGGTCGCGCGCGGGCACGCTGCTCTGGAGCAGCGCGCTGGTGCAGCACGAGCGTGACACGGCGATCGACGCGAGTGCGACCGCGTGGGGCGCGTCGGCGGGCGCGCGGGTGCGGGCGGGCGCCTTCTCGGTGCTCGCGAGCGGCTACGCGGGGAGCGGTATCGGCACTTCGCGCCTCTTCCGCGATGGCCGCACGGCGCTTCCGGGCTCGGCGGCGCTGCGCGGGTCGCTGGGCTACCTGGGCCAGGTCACCTGGAGCCGGGCAGGCCGCCCCCTCACGCTCGGCGTGAGCTTCGGCGAGAGCCGCCTCGAGAGCGCCGACGGCGAGCCGGAATTCGAGACCAGGAACCGCTCGGCGAGCGCCGGCGTCGTCGTGCAGCTCACCCCTTCCCTCCGCAGCGTCGGCGAGGTCACCCAGGCCTGGTCGCTGGACGCCGACCCGGCCACCCGCGCCAACGGCGCCACCACCGGATCTGCCGGCCTGATGCTCTTCTTCTGAGGCTGTGAATCGGGCCCGACCGCGGCTATTTTTCGCGGTTCGAGCATCGCACGCCGTTCCGAAGGAGAACGCGGTGGCCGCACCCCTCGTACAACTCACGCGCCTGCCATCCGGGCCCGACGTTCCGGCCCCGGTCCCGGCGGCCGCGGCCCGCAAGCCCGGCTGGCTCAAGGTGAAGGCGCCCGGCGGGCCCAACTATGCGCGCATCCGGACCATGATGCGCGAGCTGGGCCTGCACACGGTCTGCGAGGAGGCCCGCTGCCCCAACATCGGCGAGTGCTGGGAGCACAAGGCCGCCACCTTCATGATCCTGGGCGACGTCTGCACCCGGAACTGCACCTACTGCGCGGTGTCGCACGGGACGCCCAAGGCGTTCGACCCGCTGGAGCCGGTGCGGCTGGCGGACGCGGTTGCGGAAATGGGCCTCGAGCACGTGGTGATCACCTCGGTGGACCGCGACGACCTGCCCAACGGCGGTGCCGAGGCATTCGCCGGGTGCATCACCGAGATCCACCGGCGCCTCCCGGGCACCACGGTCGAGGTGCTCATCCCCGACTTCAAGGGCTCGGAGCGCGCGCTCCAGCTGGTGATGGATGCGGGCCCCGACATCCTCAATCACAACCTGGAAACGGCGGAGCGCCTCTATCGCCTGGCGCGCCCGGGCGGCCGGTACGACCGCGCGCTCCGCCTGCTCGCCAACGCGCGCCGCATGGTGCCCGATGCGCTCACCAAGAGCGGCAT
>CAMLLJ010000003.1 GCA_946480845.1 uncultured Gemmatimonadota bacterium | reverse complement strand
GCGGGCATCCCGTTCTCGCCGGTCCTGGCGCTCCGGGCAGGCGGGCGGCGCGTGTTCGGCGACTTCCCTTTCTTCGAGTCGGCCTTTCTCGGCGGCATCCGGAACCTGCGCGGATTCGACGAGCAGCGCTTCGCGGGTGAGGCGATGGCGTTCGGCAACGCCGAGCTCAGGCTGAGTCTCCTGCCCATGACGCTTATGGTGCCGGGCCGCCTCGGCGTGCTCGGGCTCGCGGACGTCGGGCGCGTCTGGGTGGACGGCGAGGAGTCCGACACCTGGCACCGCGCCTTCGGCGGCGGCATCTGGTTCGGGGTCGACCCGCGCCACATGCTGCTCAGCGTGACGCTGGCCGACAGCCCCGAGCGCACGGGCGTCTATGTGGAGGCGGGGTTCGCCTTCTGAGTGCGCGCCGGTTCCGCGCGCTCTGGCGCCGCCTCGGCGCCCGGTCCGATCCCGATCCGGTGCATCGCGATCTCGTCGCGCGGTACGCGGAGCCCTGGCGGGTGTACCACGTGCTGGACCACGTGCTCGCCTGCCTTGGTGAGCTGACCCGGAGCCGCCACCTGGCGGAGGATGCCGACGCCGTCCGCGTGGCGCTCTGGTTCCATGACGCCGTCTGGGAACCGGCGCGGCCCGACAACGAAGCTGCGAGTGCGCTGCTCGCCGACGCTGCGCTCTCGGGCGGCGGCATCCCCGGGCCCCGGCGCCGGGCCGTGCGCGCGCTGATCCTCGCCACCCGCCACGACCATGTCGCCGGCAGTCCCGATGCCCGCCTCATCGCCGACATCGACCTCGCCATCCTCGGCGCCGATCCGGACGACTACGACCGCTACGAGCGCGCGGTGCGCCAGGAGTACGGGCAACTGTCCGACGAGGCGTTCGCCGCCGGCCGCGCGGCCTTTGCCCGGGGCATGCTGGCCCGGCCGCGCATCTACGCCACGGAGCGGTACTTCCGCCGGCTCGAAGGGGCGGCGCGCAGCAACCTTGCCCGCTCGGCCCGGCTCGCCTAAGTTTCTGCGCTGAAGGGGAGTAGCTCGTCCGCCGGGCATGGCGGGCGGCCGGATCGTCAAGACTGTCCGCCCATCGCGGACACGGTCCGGCCGGGAGATCGGGGCAGCCGCCCCGGCATCAGAGCGAGACCTTCGTCTACCGCTGCCTCGGCAGGCGGGACGAAGGTCTCGCTTTTTCGTGGCGGCAACGGCGGAACAGGGAAAGACCGGACTATGGGTTACGCAAAGACTGGCCTGCTGATGGCCGGCCTGATGGCGCTCTTCCTCGCGGCGGGCCAGCTCCTCGGCGGCTCGACGGGGCTCACCTTCGCGCTCATCTTCGGCCTCGGCTTCAACTTCCTCATGTACTTCTTCTCCGACCGCATGGTCCTGAAGATGTACAAGGCGAAGGTCATCGCGCCGGGCGATGCCCCGGAGCTGTACCAGATGGTGGACCGGCTCCGCCAGCGGGCCGGTCTGCCGATGCCGGTGGTGGCGATCGCGCCGCACGAGCAGCCCAACGCCTTCGCCACCGGGCGCAATCCGGAGCATGCGGTCGTGGCCGTAACCACGGGGATCCTCAAGCAGATGCCGAGGGACGAGCTGGAGGGCGTCATCGCGCACGAGCTGGCTCACGTGAAGAACCGCGACATGCTCATCACCACCATCGCGGCGGGCATCGCCGGCGCGCTGTCCAACCTGCCGTACCTGATCATGTTCGGCGGCGGCGGGGACGACGACGGCGGGCATCCGTTCGCCCAGCTCGCGCTGCTGCTGCTGGCGCCGATCGGCGCGATGCTGATCCAGTTTGCCGTCTCACGCGAGCGCGAGTTTGAGGCGGACCGGGTCGGCGCCGAGATCCTCGGGAAGCCGCTGCCGCTGGCCAACGCGCTGCGCCGGCTTGACGCGATGGCCCATCGCATCCCGATGCAGGTGGCGCCGGCGGCGGCGCCGCTCGCGCAGGTCAATCCGCTCGCCGCCTTCGGCGCGCGCGGGTTCGGGCGGCTCTTCAGCACGCACCCGCCCACCGAGGAGCGGGTCGCGCGCCTCGAGGCGATGGCCGCCGGCCGCTGAGTGGGCGACCACAGCCTGGCGGTCTGGCTCGGGTTCACCGGCGTGGTCGTGGCCCTCCTGGTCCTCGACCTCGCCGTGCTGAACCGCCGCTCGCACGTCCTCTCGATGAAGGAGGCGCTGCGCTGGAGCGGGAGCCTGGTCTGCCTGGCCATGCTGTTCGGCGGCTTCCTCTTCCTCAAGGAGGGCGGCGCCAAGGCGCTCGAGTTCTACACCGGCTACATCATCGAGCTGAGCCTCAGCGTCGACAACCTCTTCGTCTTCATCCTCGTCTTCCAGTATTTCGGCGTCCCCGCCGAGCTGCAGCCGCGGGTCCTCAAGTGGGGCATCCTTGGGGCGATCATCATGCGGCTCATCATGATCATGGCCGGCGCGGTGCTGCTGGCGCGGTTCGACTGGATCATCTGGGTCTTCGGCGGGATCCTCATCGTCACCGGCATCCGCATGTTCCTGGTCGAGGAGCAGCGGGTCGAGCCGGAGAAGAACCCGGTGGTGAAGCTCGCGCGGAAGGTCCTCCCCTTCACCCACACCTACGACGGGCAGCGCTTCTTCGTGCGCTCGATCCGCGGGACGCTGATGGCGACCCCGCTCCTGCTGGTGCTGCTGGTGATCGAGTGGACCGACCTGGTCTTCGCCATCGACTCGATCCCGGCGGTCTTCGCCATCACCCGCGACCCGTTCATCGTCTACAGCTCCAACATCTTCGCCATCCTGGGCCTGCGCGCGCTCTTCTTCGTGCTGGCCGACATGATGGACCGCTTCGAGTACCTGAAGCCCGGCATCGCCACGATCCTGGTCTTCGTCGGGCTCAAGATGGCGCTGAGCCCGTGGGTGCACCTGCCGATCCTGCTCTCGCTCGGGGTGATCATCTTCGTGCTGGTGACGGCGGCGGTGATGTCGGTGAGAAAGCTGCGGAGGGAGGCGGCCGCGGCCGCGCAGGGCTGACGGCCCGGGGGCGCGCCCTCCACGCCCCCACCTATATTCCGCCATGCCCCTCCCCCATCGCCTGGGCCTGCACCGCCCCGAGCTCCGCGCGTGGGCGATGTACGACTGGGCCACCTCCGCGATGCAGACCGTCATCATGACGGCAGTCTTCCCCATCTTCTTCGTGAAGGTGGCCGGCGCCAACCTCCCGGCCGAGCAGGCCACCCAGCAGCTCTCCCTCGTCAACTCCATCGCCCTCACGCTCGTGGCGATCGCCTCGCCCATCCTGGGGGCCATCTCCGACCTGGCCGGCAACAAGAAGCGGCTGCTCGCCGCCTTCATGCTCGCCGGCGTGCTGGCGACCGGGTCGATGTACTGGATCGGCCACGGCGAGCTGGGGCTCGCGTCGGCGCTCTTCGTCATCTCGATGATCGGCGCCACCGGGAGCTTCGTCTTCTACGAGTCGCTCCTGCCGCACATCGCCTCGCCGTCCGAGATCGACCGCGTCTCGACGGCGGGCTTCGCGCTCGGCTACCTGGGCGGCGGGGTGCTGCTTGCGCTCAACCTGGCGTGGATCCAGAAGCCCGAGTGGTTCGGGCTGCCCTCGGGGCCGGGGCTCACGCCCGCGGAAGCCACCCTGCCCGCGCGGCTCGCGTTCGTGTCGGTGGCGGTCTGGTGGGGGCTCTTCTCGATCCCGCTCTTCCGCCGCGTGCCCGAGCCGCCCAGGCGCCGCGAGCCGGACGAGCCCCGGGCGGGCCACGCCATCCTCGGCGCGTTCACGCGTCTCGGCGAGACCCTGCGTGAACTGCGCGGCTTCCGCCACGCCTTCATCTTCCTGCTCGCCTTCCTGATCTACAACGACGGCATCCAGACCATCATCAAGATGGCGACGGCCTACGGCACCGAGATCGGCATCGGCGCCGGCGCGCTCATCGGCGCGATCCTCATCGTGCAGTTCGTGGGGATCCCCTGCGCCTTCCTCTTCGGGATGCTGGCGGGGAGGATCGGCGCCAAGCGCGCCATCTTCATCGGGCTCGTCGCCTATACCGGCATCAGCGTGCTGGGCTACTTCATGACCAGCGCCACGCATTTCTACATCCTGGCCGGCCTCGTCGGCATGGTGCAGGGCGGCACCCAGGCGCTCAGCCGGTCGCTCTTCGCGAGCATGGTGCCCAAGCACAAGTCGGGGGAGTTCTTCGGGTTCTTCAGCGTGTTCGAGAAGTTCGCCGGCATCCTCGGGCCGCTCTTCTTCTATGTCGCCATCGAGCTCACCGGCTCGAGCCGGTCGGCGATCCTCTCGATCATCGCGTTCTTCGCGGTCGGCGCGGTGCTGCTGGCCAGGGTGGACCCGGCGGAAGGCGCGCGCGCGGCGCAGGCGGCGGACGCGGAGGCGGGCACACTCGCGGCATGAGCGACCCGCTCGAGCTCACCCGGCGGCTCGTCGCCGTCGAGACGCCCACCTGGGGCGAGAACCCCGCCACCGACATCCTCGAAGAACACCTTCGCGGGCTCGGGTACGGCGTCATCCGGCAGCCGGTCGTGGGCGGACGGGCCAACCTCTACGCATTCCGGGAGGAGCCCGAGGTCGTCTTCTCGACGCACCTCGACTGCGTGCCCCCGTACCTGCCGCTCCGCGAGGACGACGAGTTCATCCACGGCCGCGGGAGCTGCGATGCGAAGGGCCTCGCGGCCGCGATGGTGGCCGCGGCCGAGCGGCTCGCCGACGGCGGCGAGCGCCGCATCGGGCTGCTCTTCGTGGTGGGAGAGGAGGACGGCTCGCACGGCGCCTATGCCGCCGCCGACCTCGAGCCGAAGGGCCGCTGGCTGATCAACGGCGAGCCCACGGACAACATCCTCACCATCGGGCAGAAGGGTGCCCTGCGCGTGGACCTGCACGCCACCGGCCGGGCCGCGCACTCGGCGTATCCGGACGAGGGGGAGTCCGCCATCATGCCGCTGCTGGAAACGATCGCCCGGATCCAGGCGCTCGAGCTTCCGTCCGACCCGCTCCTCGGCGCTCCCACGATGAACCTCGGCACCATCGAGGGCGGCGTGGCGCCCAACGTGATCCCGCCGGCCGCGCGCGCGCAGATCCTCATTCGCACGGTGGGCCGGACCGACGAATTGAAGCGGCTCGTCACGGCGCAGGCGGCGCCGTCAGTGACCATCACCTTCCCCGTTGATCTCCCAACGTACAAGGGCACCGCTCCTGCCGGATGGAAGACCCGCGTCGTGAGCTTCGCGAGCGACCTGCCCTTCTACACCGCCTGGGGCGGCCTGTACCAGATGGGCCCAGGGTCGATCCGGGTGGCGCACACCGACCAGGAGCGGATCTCCAAGCGCGAGCTGATGGACGGCGTGGACCTCTACGTCAGGCTCGCGCAGGACCTGCTGGCGGGCCCCGCATGACGGCCGCCGACGCTGCGCAGCTCCGCGATGAGCTGGCCCGCTTCGGCGCGGCGATCCCGCCCGAGGAGCGGCGCGACGCGCGCAACGTCATCGGCCGGCTCTTCCGCGCGCTCGAGCATGGCGAGGTCCGTGCCGCCGAGCGCGACGGCGACGGCCGCTGGCAGGTGCAGCGCTGGGTGAAGGACGGCATCCTGCTGGCCTTCCGCCTCGGCCGCCTGGTCGAGGCGGGCGAGGCCGGGCCGTTCACCTTCGTGGACAAGGACCTGCTCGCCGTGCGCCGCTTTCGGCCGGAAGACGGGATCCGGGTCGTGCCGGGTGGCACCACGGTCCGAGCCGGGGCATTCCTGGGCGAGGGCGTGATCTGCATGCCGCCTGCGTACGTGAACGTGGGCGCCTGGGTCGGCCCGGGGACGATGATCGATTCGCACGTGCTGGTCGGGAGCTGCGCGCAGGTCGGGAGCCGCGTGCACCTCTCGGCCGGCGTCCAGCTCGGCGGCGTGCTCGAGCCGGCCGGGGCGCTGCCGGTGATCGTCGAAGACGACGTGCTGGTGGGTGGTCAGTGCGGCGTGTTCGAGGGGACGATCGTCCGGGAAGGCGCGGTGCTCGCGCCCGGTACGCTGCTGAGCGGCGGTACGGCGGTCGTGGACCTGGTGCGGGACGCCGTGTACCGCCGGGAGGCGGACCGGCCGCTCGAGATCCCTCCGCGCGCCGTCGTGGTGCCCGGCAGCCGCGCCGTGAGCTCGGGCGCCGGCGCGCGGCACGGGGTGGCGCTCTACGCGCCGGTGATCGTCAAGTACCGGGACGAGAAGACCGACGCGGCCGTCCGGCTGGAGGATTGGCTGCGCTAGCCCGTCCGGGCGCGAAGGCCATCCACCGGAGCGATGTCCGGCCGCTCCGCCGCGACCACCGGCCCCACCACGCGATTCCGGCCGCCCTGCTTGGCCTGGAACAGCCGCTCGTCGGCGCAGTCCAGCAGCTCGTCCGCCGTCACGCCGTCGTCCGGGAACACCGCGATCCCGGCACTCACGGTGAGCAGGGCCGTCGTCTGCTGCTTGGGGAGGCGGATGGGGGCTGGGCCACGGCGGCCCGAATCCCCTCCAGCTTCTCGATCGCCTGTGCCGCCGTGGTCACCGGCAGCACCAAGACGAATTCCTCGCCACCGTAGCGCGCCACCAAATCGCTCCGCCGGAGCGAATGGCGGATGAGCCCGGTCACCGCGCGGAGGCCCGCGTCACCGGCGGCGTGGCCATAGTTGTCGTTGAAGCGCTTGAAGTGGTCCACGTCCACCATCACCACGGCCAGCGACTCCGACTGCCGCCGCGCGCGGCTCAGCTCGGCGCTCAGCCGCTCGTCGAAGTAGCCGCGGTTGTAGATCCCCGTCATCCGGTCGATGCTGGAGAGCCGGCGCAGCGCCTGGCCGCGGCCCACCACCGTCGCCGCGAGCAGCGACGCCGTGCCGAGGAGCACGAGCCGCGAGATCTGCGCGCCCCAGTCGAAGATCCCGTAGTCGTTGGGCCGGTAGATCGCGGACTGCATGTCCCAGTTGATGTCCGACCAGAGCGCCATGCCGAAGTACTGCACGATCGCCAGCGCGCCGGCGAAGAGGCAGAGCCGCAGGTCGTAGCGGAGACAGGTGACCCCGATGGCGATGAAGTAGCACTCGAAGACCACCCGGCTGTTCACCGCCGCATTGGGGCCTTCGAGGATCAGGAAGGTGACCAGCGCCGCGCTCACCAGCGAGACGTCGAGACCCGTGCTCACCGCGCCGAGCCACGAGCTGGTGAAGCCCCGCCGCACCAGCATGAACACCCCGAACGCGATGCCCACCGCCGAGAGCAGGATGACCAGCCCGGCGACGTAGTCCTCGTCCCACGGCTCGATCACCATCATGACGATCGGCACGATGAGCAGCGCCACCGTGAGCATCAGGCGGATGCGCGCGACGATCAGCTCGCCGACCGCGCCCGCGTGCGACATCGTCGGGTCGGAGGCATCGAGCAGGGCACGCCACGAGGCGACCTGCGGAGTAGCGCGGACCGGCGGAAGCTGCGGCGTAGGACCTCGCCCGTAGCAGGTGGACTGCGGTATGCAAAATGGGTGTCCGATTGGACCGGATTCCAGCAATGACCGGGCCACCGGGAAGTGGCCAGGAACTTGACGGGCAAAAACCTTACGGTCCGCCTACATCAGGCGGTACTTGGGCCCGCTCCCGCCCTCCCGCGGCGTCCAACGTGGCCCCAGGACGTCGGTTGCCTTGCAGTCAACGCAATTGGCCGGGTTCACCCGGAGCCCGTCACCCTCCCGCTCGTAGACTCCGGCCGGGCAGAGGTGCGCATAGAAATCGGCCACCTCCGGTGTAACATCCGGTCCCGTAACGAGGTGCGAGGGGATGGTGTCCCGGGTGGCGTTCCCCGACTTGAAGACCGCGTCCAGCTTGCCGAAGGTGAGCGTCCCGTCCGGGGTGAACGGTTCGGCGGGATGGACCTCCTTGGGTGTGTCCGCGTCGCGCCCCATCGGGATCCTGGCGCCGGGAAACCGGCCCCGCGTGAGCGTCATCAGGCCCGCCTTCACACCCCCTACCCAGAGCCCCTCCTTGAACGCCAGGCGCATGTTGCGCGTCTGGTGCATGTCCCCCGCGATGTAGCTCTCGTCCACCACCTTGTCGTAGGGCGCGAGCGCCGCCGCGGTCGCCTCGCCCGCTTGCAGTGCCGCCGCCGCGGCGCGCGCCGCGTAGATCCCCGACTGCATCGCGTAGTGGATTCCCTTGAGCGACGGCACGTCCACAAAGCCCGCGGCGTCACCGACCAGCATGATGCCGTCGCCATGCCGGCGGTCGGGCAGGGCGTAGTAGCCGCCCTCCGGGATCGTCTTGGCGCCCCACTCGAGCAGGCGGCCGCCCTCGAGCTGCTGGCGGAAGAGCGGGTGCAGCTTCATCCGCTGGAGGAGCTGGTGCACGTCGAGCGCGGCATCGTGATAGTCGAGGCCCACGACCAGGCCGAGAGCCACCTGCTCCGGTCCGAGCGGGTACATGAAGCTCCCGCCGAATGCGTCCGACGGCAGCGGCCAGCCGAGGGTGTGGATGACCCGGTCGAGCGGGCGCTTCACCTCCCACACTTCCTTCACGCCGAGCGCATAGATCTGCGGGTTGGCCGAGGTGATGCCCTCCCACTTGCAGTACGCCTGGCCCAGGAGACTGCGGGTGCCGTCGGCGACGACGGTGAGACGCGCAGTGACGTCGGTTGCGGGGGTGAAGTCGCTCCCGGGGGCACCGCTCCGGTCGAGTCCCGAGGGCGTGGTGCGCACACCGCGGACCCGGCGCTCCTCGACCAGCAACCCGTCCACGGGGAAGCCCGCGAAGAGGTTCACGCCGAGGCCCTCGGCCTTCTCGCCGAGCCAGCGGACCACCTCGCAGATCGACGCCGTGTGGTAGCCGTGGTTCTGCATCGTGGGCGGCGTGGGGATGCGCTGGGCGCGGCGCTCCGAGAGGAAGTACACCGACTCGGCCGCGACCTTCTGCCGGAAGGGAAAATCGGACTCGGGCAGGTCGGGAAACAGCTCACGGAAGGCGCGCGGGTTGATGACGGCACCGGAGAGGCTGTGCTCGCCCAGGCTGGGCGCCTTCTCCAGCACCGCGATGGACAGCTCGGGGGAGAGGCGAGCCAGCTCGATGGCGCAGGCGAGGCCGGCCGGGCCGGCACCGACGATTACCACGTCCATCTCGATGGCTTCCTCGCCCGGCGCGTCGGCGAGGATCAGCCGTTCCATCGGCAGGGAGGGCTGGAAGCGGGCGGGAAGGATCGTCGGCACTGGGCGGCTCCCTGCAGGTCCGGGGTGACGGGAACGCTCCAATATAGCCGCCCCCGTTCGGGCCCCCGGTAACCCGCCGGTGCCTGATGATCCGGTGGGACTACTGCCGCGCGCGCGGTTCCGCCAGGTGCCGCGTGTGGTCGAGCCGGCTTATGTGCAGGTTGGTGCCGGGCCCGGCGCGGAGCCCGAAGACGCCGTCCATCGGTGCCGCGCTCCGGGCGAGCCGGAAGACCTCTGCCCCGTTGACCAGGAACGCCACCGAGTCCCGCTCCGCGGCGAGCCGGATGACGTTCTTCACCACGGAATCGCCGCGCTGAGCAACGACGGCGGAGTGCTTCACCCATGCGCGCAGCTGCGTCGTGACCCCGTCCACGCGCCGGATCGCCCCGGCCGAGCCGTCCCGGCGGATGACGAACGCGGTGAATGCAGGCGTTCCGTCCAGGGACCTGCCGCCTACGAAGAGGCCATCCGCCGCATCGGGTGGGCCGGGGAAGAAGAAGAACTCCATCTCGAGAGCGTACCGGTCCTCGGCGACGTGCGCCGGATGGTAGAGCACGGCGCCGGGCCCCATCGTCACGTGCCAGCCGGGCGCCATCGTCTGGAACTGCGGCGCCGAATCGGCCGGAGCGTCCAGGGCGACCTGCCAGCCCGCGGGCACGCTCTCCGCCCTTTGCGCTGCACCAGCGCCCGGGACTGCAGTGACGCAGAGGACGAGGAGCGCGGTCCCGGCGCCCCTCATGCGGCCGCCGGCTTGCGCGAGCCGTAGCGCTGGGTGGCGTAGCCGACCAGCAGGCCGACGAGCGATCCGGGAATCAGGATCTCCCAGAAGTACTGCTTCCCGGTGTTCGGATCCACGCCGAGGGCGAAGGGCAAGGCGCAGAGGGCGCCGACCGCCAGGCCGACGACGACCCCGAGCGGCAGGTTCTGCTTCACCCGGGCGAACCACCCGATGATGAGCCCCGCAACCAGCCCCTTGAAGCAGGAGCCGAGGACGATGGTCATGATGCCTGGCGCCGTCTCCGGCGCGGAGACGAGCGCGGTCAGTCCGTCGAGGATCCCCAGGGCACCGCCCAGCAGGAGGCCCAGCACCGGTTTGCTCATCGGAATGCTCCGTTGAGGTGAGTCCAGCAGCGCGAAGCGCGCTCACTGCTGTTACCCGACTGATGGGGGAGTCTTTGAAACGGCGGCTCAGACCCCGCGGAACACCAGGATCAGCGCCCGCATGACGATATACGCCGAGAACAGGAGAATGGCCACCCGGTGCCTGGAGGCGAACTGGCCGAGGCGCTCGAGCGGACCGGCCCGGTAGGCGGCGACCGGGAGCCCGTCGAGGAATGCCCGGACGTCCTCGCCCAGCGCGGCCGCAGTCGGATAGCGCTGGACGGGGTCCGCTGCCGTGGCGCGCCGGACGATCGCAGCCAGCGCCCGGGGCGGCTGGCCGCGCCGCTCGAGCAGTGCACCGAGGATGGCGCCGAGCCCGAAGACGTCGCTCCGCTCATCCACTTCCCCGCCGACCGCCTGTTCGGGCGACATGAAGCCCGGCGTGCCGAGCACCGTGCCCGGCAACGTGGGCTGGTCGAACGACTGGCCTTCCCTCCACGCCGTGCCCTGCGCGTCCCCGACGGCCTTGCCGGCCGCTGCTCCGCTCCCCTCCCCCAACACCCGCGCCACCCCCCAATCCATCACCAGCACGTCTCCGAATGGCCCGAGCATCACGTTCGACGGCTTGAGGTCCCGGTGCAGGATCCCGTGCGCGTGCGCGTAGGCCACCGGCTCGACCACCCGCGCGAAGGTCCGCAGCACTTCGCCGAGCGGGCGCTCGGGCGTGGCGTAGGAGTCGAGCCGCTCTCCGCGCACGAGGCGCATGACATAGAACGCCCGGCCATCCGGCAGCGAGCCCACGTCGTACACTGCGACGATGCCCGGATGCTCGAGCCGCGCGAGGATGCGCGCCTCGCGCTCGAGGCGGGCCGAGTATCCCGGGTCGGGGAGCGCCACCGAGAGCACCTTCACCGCCACCTTGCGCTCGAGAAGGCGGTCGTGGGCGCGCCAGACCTCGCCCATGCCGCCGTGGCCGATCAGCTCCTCGAGGTCGTAGCGCTCGGGAACTTCGGGGTGCGCGGCGACGGCGCGCAAATGGTCGAGCGTGGACGCGGGCAGCGTCACAGCGCCGCCTCGCCCAGCAGTGCGCGTGCCTCGGCGCGGAACTCGGCGTCGTCGGCCGTCAGCTCTCGCAGGGTCTCGAGCACGTGCCGGCGGAACTCGCGCCGCGCCCAGTGCAGGTGGTTGGTGACCTGAGTGACCGGGATGCCGAGGTCGCGGGCGATGCCTGCATAGGTGGGACGCTCCGCGCCGTCGGACTCGGCGAGATCGTACCGGCGGAAGACGTCGAGCCGCGACGCATGGCCTGCCGCAGCGCACTGCGCCTCGAGGCGGCCGAGCGCCACGGCCACCACCCCGCGGGCCCACTCCCGCTCGAAGACGACATCGGGGTCGGTGCCGGCCGCGAGCTCCGCCTCGACGCCCGGCGCGTCGATCGGCACGACCGTGGAACGGCCGCCGCGCTTCTCGCGGCCGGCGGCGGCGCGGGCGTGGCCGACATGGCGATCGAGGCAGGTGCGGAGGAAGGTGCGAAAGCGGCCGAGGGCCGGATCGTAGCGGGCGAACCACTCGCTGGCGAAGGCGTCGCCGAGGAACGCCTGGGTCGCGTCCTCGGCATCCGGCGGCTCCATGCCGTGGCGCAGCCGGAGCGTGGCGTAGACCGGCCGCCAGTAGGCCGCGGCGAGGGTCTCCATCGCGCGCGCCCTGGCGTCGGGGTCGGAGCCCGCCGCCGCGGCCACCAGCGTCGGCCGCGTGGGCGGATAGTTCCGCCCCGCGAGCGACGACCCTCCGGTCATGCCGATTCGATCTCCAGCGAGATGTCCGCCGCGGTGACGCTGTGAGTGAGCGCGCCGATGGAGACGAAATCCGCCCCGGCCTCGGCGTAAGCGCGCACGTTGGCGAGGGTGATGCCGCCGGTGGCCTCGATCTCGATGCGGGGGACCAGCGACCGGGCCCGTGCCGCCCAGGCGCGCAGCGTTTCGGGCGACTGGTTGTCGACGAGCAGCCGCCCGGCTCCCGCCCGGCAGGCAATTTCGAGCTGCTTCGCGCTCTCCACCTCCACCTGGAGGCCGATGGCGCCCGCCGCATTCGCCGCCGCGAGCGCGTCCTCGAGGGAGCGGCCCGATGCCTCGAGCGCGCGCCAGTGGTTGTCCTTCACCATCACCGTGCGGGCGAGGTCGGTGCGGTGCAGCACCGCGCCGCCGGCAAGCGCGGCGCGGATGTCGAGGGCGCGGAGGCCCGGCGCGGTCTTCCGGGTGTGCAGCACGCGGCAGCCGGTGCCGGACACGGCGTCCACGTACGCCCGGGTCGCGGTCGCGATCCCCGTGGCCCGCTGGAGCAGGTTGAGCATCGGCCGCTCGGCCCGCAGCAGCGCGGCGAGCGGGCCCGCCATGGTGCCCAGCTCGGAGCCGGGCGCGAGCCGTGCCCCGTCCCGCACCTGCCAGGCGGGCGCCTCCAGCCCCGCCTCGCGCGCCACGGCATCGGCGTACGCGAGCCCCGCCACCACGCCGCCGGTGCGGAACTCGAACCGCCCGGTGCCCTGCTGCCCGAAGGCGACCGTCACCGCCGTCGTCACGTCGCGCGGCCCGTCCTCCTCGAGCGCGATCCGCGCGAGCCGCCCGGCGTCCTCCTCGACCGGCGGCAGCCCGTCAGTCACCCGGCTTGCCGCCGGCGCCGAGCGCCACCATGCGATCCACGGACGCGCGGGCGCGCCGGGTGATGTCGGGCGGCACGGTGATGTGGTAGCGGTCCAGCTCGAGCGATTCCTTCACCCGCGGCAGGGTGATCGTCTTCATGTACGCGCACACCGCCGCGCGGTCCGCGGCGAAGAACGTCTTGTCGGGCGCGAGCTGCTCCATCCGGTGCATGATGCCGGTCTCGGTGGCGATGATGAACTCCCTGGCCGGCCGCTCGGCCACCAGCTGGATCATCCGCTCGGTCGAAGCGATGTGCAGGTTGGTCGGGTCGATGTCGCCCCTGCCCATCGCGTACACGAGCTGGCCGGCGCAGCCGCACTCGGGATGCACCAGCACCTCCGCCTCCGGGTGCGCCTTGCGCTGCGCCTCGAGCTGCTCGGGATTGATCCCCTTGTGCACGTGGCACTCGCCCATCCAGACCTCGATCTTCCGGTCCGGGCGCATCCGGCGCACGTGCGCGCCGAGGAAGAAGTCGGGGAGGAAGAGGATGCCGGTGTCCTCGGGCACGGCGTCCACCACGTCGAGCACGTTGCCGCTGGTGCAGCAGTAGTCGAGCTCCGCCTTCACCTCGGCGGTGGTGTTGACGTAGCCGACGGCGACGTAACCGGGGAACTCCGCGCGCCAGCGGCGCACGTCCTCGGCGTTGATCGTGGCGGCGAGCGAGCAGCCGGCCGCGAGGTCCGGCAGCAGGACGCGCTTCTCCGGCGAGAGGATGGCGGCGGTCTCCGCCATGAAGTGCACGCCGCAGAAGACGATCACGTCCTGCTCGATCTTCGCCGCCTGGCGGGAGAGCCCGAGCGAGTCGCCCACGAAATCGGCGACGTCCTGCACCTCCGGCCGCTGGTAGTTGTGCGCGATGATCACCGCCCCGCGCTGGTCCGCGAGCCGGCGGATGTCGCGCTGCAGTTCCGCGATCTCGTCCGGAGAGAGGGTGTTCGGCTCGATGACGGGAAGCGGGATCGAGGTCATGCGCCCTCCAATGGCGTCTCGGGCGGCGGCGAGGCCGCCACCGCGGGGTAGTCGATGCGCGCGTGGCCGCCCCGGCTCTCGCGGCGCTCCAGGGCGGCGCGGGTGATGAGCCGGGCGACGAGGAGCTGGTTCGCGGTGCGCCACGCCTGGCGCGGCGTCGCCGACTTGAGGCGCAGCAGCTCGCGCTCGGCGTGCTCGAGCGACTGCTCGCTCCGCTGCACCCCGACGTCGCGCGCCATGATGCGCCGCATCTCGGCGCGGGTGGACGCGGCCTCGGCGTCCGGGGCCGGATCGTCCGCCTGCGGCTCCGGAAGTTCAGGCACGGGCAGCTCGACAGGCAGGTCGCCCAGGATCTCGCGGGCCACGCGGTCGGCGAAGACCAGCCCCTCGAGCAGCGAGTTCGAGGCGAGGCGGTTGGCCCCGTGCACGCCGGTCGAGGCTACCTCGCCGGCGGCCCAGAGCCCGGTGCGCGTGGTGCGGCCGTCGAGGTCAGTGCTGATCCCGCCCATCGCGTAGTGGAGCGCGGGGGCGACGGGCAGGAGGTCCGTCGTCGCGTCGAGCCCGTGCCGGGCGAGCATCATGGTGATGCCCGGGAACTTCGTCGCAAAGTCGGGCACGGCGCGCGCGTCGAGCCAGGCGCCGCCGTCCGCGTCGGCCGCCGCGACGGCGCGGGCCACGATGTCGCGCGGCGCGAGCTCGCCCCGCGCGTCCGCGGCGAGGGCGAAGCGGCGGCCCCGGGCGTCCAGCAGCAGCGCGCCCGCGCCGCGCACCGCCTCGGAGACGAGGGGCGCGGGGTTGACGCCGGGCAGCTTCAGGGCGGTGGGGTGGAACTGGAGGAACTCGAGGTCGCGCAGCTCGGCGCCGGCGTGATAGGCGAGCGCCCAGCCGTCGCCGGTGGCGACGAGGGGATTGGTGGTGATGTCGAAGAGCTGGCCCACGCCGCCGGTGGCCAGCACCACCGCCTGCCCCCAGACGTGCTCGACGCTGCCGTCGGCGCGCACCACCCGCGCGCCGGCGATCCGGCCGTCGGCCTCGAGCAGCTCGCGCACCTCGGCATGCTCGAGGATCGCGATCTCGGGGTGCTCACGGATGATCTGGATGAGGCTCCCGACCACCATGGCGCCGGTGCGGTCGCCGCCGGCGTGGATGATGCGCGGACGCCCGTGCGCCGCCTCGAGCCCGAAGCTGAGCCGTCCATCGGGCCCCACATCGAAGCGTGCCCCCAGCGCCAGCAGCTCGCGGATGCGGTCGGGGCCTTCGGTGGTGAGCACGCGGACCGCTTCCGGGTCGGAGAGCCCGTGCCCCGCGGCGAGGGTGTCCGCCGCGTGCGCGGCCGGGGTGTCCCCGCTCCCCAGCGCGACCGCGATGCCACCCTGGGCCCACGCGCTCGCGCTGTCGGCGAGGGCGCCCTTGGTGAGGACGACGGAGGCCTGACCCTCGGAGGCGAGGCGCCACGCGGTCCAGAGGCCCGCTATCCCCGCGCCGATGATGAGCGGGGGGTAGGTGGAAGTCATGCTTGAATATAGGGGGAGTCGGCAGGGCCGGTGACCGGCCGTGCGGCCGGCGGCGCCCTGTGCGGCAGGATGGCGCCGTGGCGCCCGGCGATGCACCTTCCCCTTCGGATGGCGTCCCGAGGGGATCGATGAAGCTCGACATCTACGTGAACTATCGCGGCACCTGCGAAGCCGCGTTCCGGTTCTACGAGCAGCACCTTGGCGGCAGGATCACCGGCATGCTCCGCCACGCGGGCCAGCCGAACCCGAACATTCCAGCCGACTGGGCGGACAAGGTCCTCCACGCCCGCGTCGAGATCGGCGGAACCGTGCTGATGGGTGCGGACATCCCGCACGCCGAGCCGATGCGGAGCGCCTACCTCTCGCTCTCGCTGGACAGCGAGCCCGAGGCCGAGCGGGTGTATGCCCTGCTTTCGGACGGGGGAGAGATCTTCATGAAGATGGAGCGCACGCCGTTTGCGAACCGTTTCGCGATGCTGCGGGACCGCTTCGGCACGTCGTGGCTTCTGATGCACCAGCCATGAAGCCGAAGACCATCCTGACGATCGCCGCCGCCTACCTCGCGCTGCTCGGCCTCGGGTTCATCTTCGCGCCCGAGGCCATTGGCCGGGGCGCCGTCCCGGAGAATGCGCCCCCGGCGCTGATCGCGTACCTCCGGGTGTTCGGCACCACCTTTCTGGGGATCGCGGTGATGAACTGGACCGCGCGGGACGCCGGCCCGTCCCCCGCGCGCGACTCGATCCTGCTCGGCAATATCGTGGGGTTCGCCATCGGGCCAGCACTGGACGTCTGGGGGCTGCAGACCGGCGCGCGGAAGCTGGCGGTGGTATTCGCCATCGTGCACCTCTGCTTCGCCCTGGCCTTCGTCTGGGCGTGGCGCACGAGCCGGACGCGGACGTAGCGCGCGGTCACTCGGGAAGCCGGAGCGTCGCATGGCATCCATTCACCGCGAAACGGTCATCGAGGCCCGTCCCGAGGACGTCTGGGACGCCCTCCGGGATGTCGGCGCAGTTCACCAGCGCCTTGCACCCGGCTTCGTGACCGATGTGAAGCTCGAGCCGGGCGCCCGCGTCGTGACCTTCGGCAGTGGGCAGGTGGTGCGCGAGCTGATCATCGACGTGGACGAGCAGCGCCGACGGGTTGCGTGGGCCGCGGTAGGCGGCCCGATGACGCATTACAACGCGTCCGCGCAGGTGTTCGCGGCGGAGGGCGGCCGGAGCCGCTTCGTCTGGATCGCCGACCTGCTGCCGCACGAGATGGCGCCGGCGATCACGGCCATGATCGAGCAGGGCCTCGCGACGATCAAGCGCACGCTCGAGCGCTCGGACGGCCGGGGATGAACTGCACGATGAGGCTGGGCTGGATGCTGTTCGCTCTCGCGGCGGTGCCTGGCGCAGCACTCCGCGCGCAGCAGCACCTGCGCCTGCCGGCCGTCAATGGCGACTCGCTCGACGCCGACCTGTACGGGAGCGGCAGCCGCGCCGTGGTGCTCGCCCATGGCGGCCGGTACGACCGCGGGAGCTGGCGCCCGCAGGCGGAAGCCATGGCGAAGGCGGGATTCCGGGTGCTCGCCTTCGATTTCCGTGCTTCGGTGGAGGCCCGTGCCGGCCGGGAAACCGCGTGCCTGTACGATGCCGCGTGCCTCGCCGCCGACGTGATGAGTGCCGTGCGCTACCTCCGCCAGTCCGGCGCCGCCGAGGTGTCGGTGGTGGGCGCCAGTCTTGGCGGTGGCGCCGCGGCCCAGGCCTCGGCGGACGCCGCACCCGGCGAAATCGACCGGATCGTGCTCCTGGCGCACATGCCCGTCGACGCGCCGGAGCGGATGCAGGGCCGGAAGCTCTTCATCGTTGCCCGAGACGATACCGGCTCCGGCGACCGGCCGAGACTTCCTGCGATCCGCCGGCAGTACGAACAGGCACCGCCGCCGAAGTCCCTTGAGGTTCTCGACGGCACGGCCCACGCCCAGGCCATCTTCGCCACGGAGGAAGGCGAACGGCTCATGCGGGCGATTCTCGCCTTCCTGACCGAACCATGAGGCATGCCATGACTCGACGCTTGCCGTTGCTGATCCTGCTCGCGGCGTGCCAAACCGGCGACCAGCCGCCGGCAGCGGCCGTGCAGGAGGCCGCGCGCCCGGCCGCCGCCGTCCGCGCCGAGGACTTCGCGCGGTTCCGCTGGATCGAGGGCACCTGGCGCGGAACCGGCGGAGGCATCGATCCGTTCTTCGAGCGCTACAGCCTGCCGGACGACTCGACGCTGGTCCGGTACACCTTCTCCGATTCGACGCTTGCCGCCATCAGCGACAGCACCCGCATCGGCCTCCGGGGCGGCAAGGTCCTGGATCCCGCCGAGGACCCCGACTGGCAGGTCACGGCCTTCGACTCCACGAGCTGGCGCTTCGAGCACCTGCGCGACCCCGGCCGCGCCTTCACCTGGCGCAGCGAATCCCCGACCGCCTGGACCGCCTACCTCGAATCCCCGCAGGGAGCGCGAACCTACACGCTCACCCGCTTCCCGCAGCCCTGACCCTGACCCCCTGACGCCTGACCCCTGGACCCTCAACCCCTAACCCCTGTCTCCCATGTTCCTCATCTCCGGCTCCACCGGCTCCCTCGGCCGCCAGATCGTGCAGGAGCTTCTCACCCGCGGGCACCCGGTCCGCGCCCTGGTTCGCGACCCGTCACAGCGGGACGCGCTCGAAGCGGCGGGTGCCGAGGTCGTCCGCGGCAACCTCAGGGATCCGGCGAGCCTCGACCGGGCCTGCCAGGGAGTGGAGGTGGTGATCTCGACCGCCAGCGCGACCCGGCGTGAGGACGATACCGTGGAGAACGTGGACATGCGGGGGACGCAGAACCTGGTGGACGCCGCGCGCCGCGCCGGCGCGCGGCGCTTCGTCTTCGTGTCCACCAATGGCGCATCGCCGGAGAGCCCGGTGCCGGTCTTCCGCGCCAAGGCGGCGGCGGAAGCGCACATCATCGCGAGCGGGCTGGAGTACGTGATTCTCCAGCCCGAGGCGTTCATGGACGTCTGGTTCGGGATGCTGATCGAGATGCCCATGGCGCAGGGCATGCCCATCACGCTGGTGGGCGAATCGCGGCAGCGGCATTCGTTCATCGCGCAGCGCGATGTGGCGCGGTTCGCGGCCGCGGCGGCGCTGGCGCCGGGCGCGCCCCGCGAGACGGTCGTGCTGGGCGGCCCGGCGGCGGTCACCTTCCGCGAGGTCGCCGAGGCGTATGCCGCGGCGGCCGGGCGCCCGCTCGCCATCCGGAGCGTGGCGCCCGGTGAGCCGATTCCCGGACTGCCCCCGGTGGTCTGGGGCATCGCGGCCGGGCTCGAGAGCTACGGCTCCGAAGTGCCGATGGAAGCGGCGATCCGCCGGTTCGACGTGCGGCCGACGGACCACCGCGAGTTCATCCGCGGCCGGGTCACTGCCCTCGCTGACTCGACGGCGGCACCATCCCCTTGAGCCGCAGGTAGGTGACGATGTTGCCGTAGTGCTCGCCGTTGTGCACGGCGTTCATGGCGAGCACCGACATCCGGTTCCGCTCCTGGCCGAAGACCTGGAGCGTCTTCGCGAGCGCCGCGTCGTCGCTGGCATAGGCCCGGGCGCAGTACTCCGTGGACTGCTTCAGCGCGGCGACCAGCGCCGCCTTGCCCGCCGTGCCCTTTTCCACCGCATCCTCGGCCGGGACTTCTTCGCCGAGCACCATCGCACAGAACATGTTCTGCGACCCGGCGACGTGCCCAAACAGCTCCCCGAACGAGCGCACCTCGGGTGTCGGCTTGAAGGCGTAGTCGGCCTCGCTCACCTGCTCGGCCGCGCGGACGATGTACCCGGTCACGACCTGCCAGTTCTCGCGGATTGCCGAGGCGCCGAACGACGGCTTGGGAGCGCCCGCCTTCGCAGGCGCGGCCTTCGCGGCGGCCTGGGCGGACAGGGTCCCGGGGACCAACCCGGCCGCGAGGGCCAGGATCAACAGGGGGCGGAGCATGGGAACCTCCTGGGGCGTTCTGAAGGTGAAGGACTCGGCGGGAGACTTAACTCAGCACACCGCCGCGGCGCAACACCGCTGGCCGGCTTCCCGAAAGCACCTACCTTTCGATGTCGAGAACCCCCTGCCGGCTCCGACTTCCTCCTGACGGCGCCAATGACGGCGCCCGAACCGAGAGGAGTACCGTCGTGAAGTACATCATGATGATGCACGTCCCTGCCGGAACCGGCGAGTACCAGCTCAACGACTGGTCGCCCGAGGACTTCAAGGCCCACATCGCGTTCATGCACCGGTTCAACAAGGAACTCACCGGGGCGGGCGAGTTCGTGGATGCCCAGGGCCTCGCCACCCCGGCCCAGGCCAGGCTGGTGCGCGCCGGCAAGGACGGAAAGCCGGTCACCGATGGGCCCTTTGCCGAAACGAAGGAGTTCCTCGCCGGGTACTGGATCGTCGAGGTGGACAGCCCCCAGCGCGCCTGGGATCTCGCCGCACGGGCGTCGGCGGCTCCGGGCCCGGGCGGCAAGCCGCTCAACATGCCGATCGAGGTCCGCGAAGTGATGAGCGGACCGCTGCCGGAGGTCTAGGCTGCCGGAGGGCGCCCCGGCCCTGCGCCGCCTCCGGGATCTCGCGCCGCAGGTGCTGGGCGCCCTGGTCCGCCGTCACGGCGACTTCGCGGCCGCGGAGGACGCGGTGCAGGAAGCGCTGATCGCGGCGGCGGATCAGTGGGCGGTCGCTGGCCTCCCAGCCAACCCGCGCGGCTGGCTGTACCAGGTCGCGCGGCGGCGGATGATCGACCAGGTGCGGAGCGACGCGGCCCGGCGGCGGCGGGAGGACCTCGTCGCCGCCGAGCTCGCCGCCAGGGAACCGTTCGCGGCACCGGCCGACGCCGAGCTCGGCCTCGATGGGGACGACACCCTCGTTCTCCTCTTCATGTGCTGCCATCCGGCGCTCACGCCATCGTCAGCCATCGCGCTGACGCTCCGTGCCGTGGGCGGGCTGACCACGGCCGAGATCGCGCGGGCCTTCCTGGTGCCGGAGGCCACGATGGCGCAGCGGATCAGCCGGGCCAAGGCGGGGATCCGGGCGTCCGGGACGCCGTTCACCATGCCGGATGAACGCGACCGCGCCGCGCGGCTGGCATCGGTGCTCCACGTCCTGTACCTGATCTTCAGCGAGGGGTACGCCAGCAGTGCGGGACCGGCGCTCGCCCGCACCGACCTGTCAGGGGAGGCGATCCGGCTGACCCGCGCGGTGCGCGCACTGCTTCCGAGGGATCCCGAGGTGGCCGGCCTGCTCGCGCTGATGCTGCTCACGGATGCGCGCCGTGCCGCGCGGACCGGCGAACACGGCGAACTGGTCCCGCTCGACGAGCAGGACCGGGCGCGCTGGGACCGCGCATTGATCGACGAGGGGATTGCGCTGGTGGAGGAGGCGCTGCGACGCGGAGCGGTGGGGCCCTATCAGCTGCAGGCGGCGGTCGCGGCGGTGCACGACGAAGCGCGGCGCGTGGAGGACACCGACTGGCCGCAGATCCTCGCGCTCTACGAGGTGCTGCGCCGCATGACCGACAACCCGATGGTGGCGCTGAGCCATGCAGTCGCGGTCGCGATGGTGCGCGGCCCGGAGGCGGGGCTGGACCTCCTGCCGCCGCTCGACCGGGACGTGCGCCTGGCCGGGCACTACCGGCTCGATGCGGTCCGCGCGCACCTGCTGGAGAAGGCGGGGCAGCCCGAGCGGGCCATCGCGCACTACCGCGCCGCGGCGGCGCGGACCACGAGCCTGCCGGAGCGGGACTACCTCATGGCCCGGGCCGCGCGCCTGGCGCGGCCCGATCCATCACTGCCGCTGCTGCCGGGCGAGCCCCCAGCGCTCCATCAGCCAGAAGGCAGCGCCGATGCAGGCCCAGAAGGCGACTCGGACCCATGCCCCGCCCTGCACCGCGTCGATTACCGCCACGCCGAAGAAGAGCAGGAAAATGGTGAAGCCGGGTTTGCACATGGCATCCTCCGCAACGGGGATCTGCCGCTACGCTAGCCGCGTGATCGTGAAGCGCCCGTGAAGCGGGCGTGAACCTTCCGCCGGAGATGCCCTTGACCGCTTCATTCGCGACGATCATCCCCTATCGCGACAGTGACGCCGCCGCCTTCTACGCCCTCAACCGTGTCTGGCTCGACGAGCACGGCCTGTACGAGGAGCCCGACGAACAGCAGCTCGCCGACCCGGTGGGGCAGATCATCGAGCCGGGCGGCGCGATCTGGGTGGCCGTCGCAGACGGGGTCGTCGTGGGCACGGCTGCCGTGGTGCCGCACGCGCCGGGTGAGGTGGAGATCGTCAAGCTCACCGTGTCGGAGCCGGCGCGCGGGCAGGGGCTGGGCCGGCGGCTCGCCGAGCGCTGCATCGAAGAGGCGAAGGCCATGGGAGCGAGGCGCATCGTCCTGGTCTCGAGCTCCCGCCTCGGCGCGGCGCTCCGCCTCTACGAGGCGCTCGGCTTCGATCACGTGCCGCCGCCCGACCATCCCGTCTATTCGACGGCAGACGTCTACATGGCGCTCGACCTGGCCCACGACGATGGCTGAGCGCGCGAAGCGAAAGGCGGCGGGCCTGGAGCGCCCCGTCCCCGAGCAGGTGGAGGCGCTGCTCGGCTGGCTCGAGCGCACCGGGACGAAGCGCAACCGAAAGGGGATGGCGCGCTACGCGATTCCCTCCGACAAGGCGTTCGGCGTGCCGGTCGGCGTCCTGCAGAAGAAGGCGAAGGAACTGGGGCGCCATCACGAGCTGGCGCTCGCACTGTGGAACGCGGACCGCTACGAGGCGCGCATGCTCGCGGCGTTCGTGGACGATCCCGCGCGCGTGACGCCGGCGCAGATGGACCGGTGGTGCCGCGAGTTCGACAGCTGGGCCATCTGCGATACGGTGTGCCTGCACCTCTTCGACCGGACGCCGCATGCCTGGGACAAGGTGGCGCTCTGGTCGCGGCGGCGGGATGAGTTCGTGCGGCGCGCTGCGTTCGCGCTGATCGCCGGGCTGGCGCTCCACGACCGCCGCACGGGCGATGCCCCATTCATCCGGAGCATTTCCCTGGTCGAGCGCGCCGCCGGCGACGAGCGGAACTTCGTGAAGAAGGCGGTGAACTGGGCGCTGCGCGCCATCGGCGGACGGAACCCGGCCCTGCACCAGGCGGCAACCGCCGCTGCCGGACGGCTCGCGAAGTCCGCGGATCCCACAGCGCGATGGATCGGCAAGGACGCGCTCCGGCAGCTCGCGAGCCCCGCCACGAAGAAGCGGCTTGCGGCACGGTCCCGGGAATGACCGCTGCCGCGCATCAGTGCGCGGCCGCGCTCGCCTCCTGCCGCTGCATGCCCAGCCGCGCCAGCGCCTCCCGGCTCGGCGCGAAGTCCGCATCGATCTCCAGCGCCTTCCGGTACGCCGCGATCCCGGCATCGCGATTCCCCGCGAGCAGGAGGGCCTCACCCAGGCTGTCCCAGGCGTTGGCCGAACGGGGAAACACCCGGCTGTTGATCCGGAAGATGGCGAGCGCCGCGGGCAGCTTCCCGGCATTGACCAGCCGGTAGCCTGCGCCGTTCACCTCCGCCTCGGGTGAGCGGAATCGGTTGGCCACGTCCGCGCGCGCCTCGACGACCAGCCGCTCGGCGGCGGCCGTATCACCCCGCAGCACCGCCTCCTCGATCCGCGTCCCGAGCGGCGGGGCGTCACCCCGCGCGAGGATGGCCCGCATCGCCGGGTCCGCGTTGGCACGGAATTCCCCGGACGTCATCGGCGCGTAGACGGAGGGTGCGAGGAACTCGCGCCGGTCGCGGGGATCGTAGGGCGGCCAGGTGAGCGTGGACACATTGAGGGTGAGCCCGCTGGCGGGCAGGGGCACCTGCACATGGTCGCCGAAGAAGTAACCGGCGTTGCCGGTCGGCTCGCCCACGAACGTGGCATTGGTCCAGTGCTCCAGGTCGCGCGCCAGGTTCATCGCGGCCGAGAAGGTGCGCCCGCCGGTGATGACGAAGAGCCGGTCCGGCCGGTCGAGCGCGGGCCGGGCCACGATCCCCCGGACCACCTGGCGGTTGTAGAACGAGTTGCCCCCGATGTTCTCGCGGATATCGAGCACCAGGCGATCTACCGGAACCGAATCGGCGAGCGCAAACACGCCGCGCCAGAATGCCTGGTTGCTCGGCTGGTCCATGCTGACGACCGCCCGGTACGAGACGTAGAGCGTCCGCTCGGCGGGCAGGTACTCCGACCAGTATGGGAGGCCCGGGTGGCGAAGCCAGAGTGGCGGCTCGCCGGCGTCGCGCATCACCGCCCAGCCGGAGCGGTCGATCGCACCCATCGGGTTGTGGCCCGAGGGTGAAAGCTGGCCCGCAGGGCTCACCACCACCGTCTCCCGGCGGCCGTTCCGCTCGATCACCAGCGGCAGCCGCTCGGCATCCTCCACCAGGTCCAGCCCCTCAAGCACCTCGGCGAGGCCGAGGTACTGGCCGCCCCACCCGCGCAGCCACCACTCGTTCTCGTGCGGGATCACCCGTGCGACGGCCGCGAGTGCCGAGTCGGCACTCACCCGTCCGACGCGCAGCACCCTGGCGCCGGCCAGGGCCGCGTGCGCGGGCGCGGCAGACCGCACGAACAGGCCGTCCTCGAAGCGGAAGAGCTCGATCGGGTAGTAGCGCATCCCGGCCGCCCGGTCGAAGAAGGGATTGATGGCCGTGTGCCCGTCGTGGACCAGCGCCACCAGCTCGAGCAGCGCGACCAGCGCCTCCGGCCTGCTGAGCGACGGCATCCGCCGCGCTGTGGCGGCGGTCGCCGAGTCCCAGCGGGCGCGCGGCATCCGGAAGAAGGCGTCGGGATGGCGGGCGGGCAGCTCGCGTGCAATCACGGCCACATCGCCCGCCCAGGCACGAGCGTCGAAGGCCCGGCCGGCCTGCGCGTGCACCGGCGCCGCCGGCATGAGGATCATCCAACACAGGAATGTCGCTGCTCCGCGCATCTCGCCCCCCGCGTCATGAATGGTTGGAGTCGAGTCTAGCGGGTGGGGCGAGTCAGGTATTGAACCGGTGTAGCCCCGAGCGGCGGAGCCGGCCCGGCGTGTCACCGAGCGCGGTGCGCAGCACGCGGGTGAGGTGCGCCTGGTCCGCAAAGCCCGCCTCTGCCGCCACCTGGGCGAGCGGCGCGTCGGTGGCAAGCAGCAGCCGCTGGGCCGTCCGGATGCGGACCCGCCGCGCGTAGGCAGTGACCGGCACGCCGAAGTGGGCCCGGAACTGGCGGGCGAGCTGGACACGATGGACGCCGGCCTCGCGCGCGAGCTGGGCCACGCTCGCGCTGCCGCGGTGGTCCTCGATCAACTCGCGCACGCGCCGGAGCCACGGCGGCGGCGGCCCGCTCCTCCCGCCGAGGCGTCGCTCGAGCTGGGCCAGGAGCTCGGTGGACAATCCGTCCAGGACCACCGCCCGCGCGGGATCGGCGGCCGTATCGGCGGCCTCGATCCGCCGGATCACCTGGGCGAGCCAGCCGTCCACGGCGAGGAACCGGGCACGCGCAAGGGCCGAGAGCCCCACTTCGGCGCCGGGCTCCGCCTCGATCACGAGACACCGCGCTCCGGCGGGACCGAAATCGATGTCGTGACGGGCGGCGCCCGAGACGCGGAGCGTGCCGGGCCCCACATCGCGCCAGCCATCGGCCTCCCGCTCCACGAACCCGCCGTCCAGCACGACGCACACATGCACCGACGGGTGCTCGTGCGCGCGCAGGCGGGTGCGGGCTTCGACGCCGAAACGGGCGAGACTGTCCATTGTGAAACAGACGGGACACCCTGCTCAAAGGTTGCAGACCGCGGAAGCGCGGTGTTATCTCAGGTCGGTCCCCAGCCTGGAAAGCGAGCCGCCGCCCCATGCGCCTGGTCCCCGATGTCACACTGCCCGTGCGCCTTGCGCGCAGTCTCTTCGCCGCGAGCCTGCTGCTTGCGGCGTGCACCGCCAGGCCGGCCGTGACGACCGGATCGCCGCCCGCGCCGGCACCGGCCGCATCGGGGCTCGACTCGGTTCGCGCAGCGGCCTTCTTCGCCGAGGCGGGTGAGCTCTGCGCCCGAGAGGGAGGGCGGCTCTGGGGCATCTCGCTCTGCGGCCCGATGGTCATCGCCGATCCGGTCACCAGGTCCATCGCCACGAACCAGCCCGCCCCCGACGCGCCCCGGCCCGCCGCGCTCGGATACGCGAACTCGGCGATGCAATGGGGCGAGACCCGCTGGACCACGCTCGTCTGGCAGCATGTGGCCGGCGCCGCGGACGACCAGCGCCGCGTCCTGCTGATCCACGAGCTATTTCACCGGGTGCAGCCGGAGCTGGGCTTCTTCCTGCCCGAGCCTTCCAACGATCATCTCGACACCTTCGCCGGGCGCTACTGGCTCCAGCTCGAGTGGCGCGCACTCGCCGAGGCACTGAAGCAGCCGCGCGATGCGGGGCTGGCGGCACTTCGCGACGCCTTCGCCTTCCGCGCGGCGCGGCAGCGCGAGGCGCCGGCCGCCGCCGAGAACGAGCGGGTGCTGGTGGTCAACGAAGGGCTCGCGCAGTACACGGGGACCGTCGTCGCGTCGGCGACCCCGGCGGAGGCGGCGGCCAGTGTCGTGAAGCAGCTTGCGGCCGGGGCCGGGAAGGAGTCGTACGTGCGTACCTTCGCGTACAGCTCCGGTGCCGCGTACGGCGTCCTGCTCGACGCCTGGTCGCCGGGCTGGACACGGGCCTTCTCGAGCACCGACGATCCCGCGCTCCTGCTCATGGCGGCCGCGAAGATCCAGCCGTCGGCGCTCCCCGTCGCCACCGAGGCGGCGGGACGCTACGACGGCGAGGCGCTGCGCGTGGCGGAGGAGAAGCGGGAGACCGAGCGCGCGGCCCGCCTGGCGGATTTCCGGCGGCGCTTCGTGGACGGTCCGGTGCTGGTCCTGCGCAAGGGGAACAGTGCCTCGTTCGTTACCGACGGCATGATGCCGGTTCCCGGGGAAGGGGTGATATACCCGCGATTCCGCACCACGACGGCCTGGGGCAGCCTGGCCGGCGATCCGGTCCTGGTGGGCGACACGCTGCTCCGGGTGCCGGCACCGTCGAGTATCGAGGGTTCCGCGCTCCAGGGTGACGGCTGGACGCTCGAGCTCGCGCCGGACTGGATGGTGCAGCCGGGCCCGCGAGCCGGCGACTACATGGTGGTCCGCCGACCGGCCTCGACCGGCAACCAGTGACAGGGAGGACATCCATGCGACTGCTCCCGGAATCGGAGGACATGCTGGTCCTCCGGACCGACTTCAGCGACGACGCAACCTGGGAGGCCGTCTGTGACGAGGTGAGCATGCCCGTCGGCGTGATGGGTTTCCAGGCCAACGTCCGCTTCGTGGACGACCGCGAGTACGACGGCGTGCCGAATGCCGAGGTTCCCGGCCTCTTCCGGGCAGGCTCGAACCACGGGTACGTCATCATCGCCGACCGCGTTACCATGACGCATCCCGACCATGCGCTGCTCATCCTCGACCTCCTCGAGGATGAGGCCGGGAGGCAGTTCCGCGCCGTTCCCTCGGCGATCCAGTCCATCGAGAACAACCTCTCGATCGCCAACATGGACTTCGAGGACTTCGCCACGGCGGTGGACGCCGACGGGGTCTTCCGCGGGTTCGAGTAGTGCGCATCGCCATCGGCTCCGACCACGCGGGCTTCGCGCACAAGGCGCTGCTGGCGGACGCGCTGCGCGCGCGCGGCATCGCGGTGCGCGACTTCGGCACCGATTCCGCGGAGCCCGTGGACTACCCGGCCTTCATCCGCCCCGTGGCCCTGGCGGTGGCCGCCGGCGAGTGCGAGCGCGGCATCGTGCTGGGCGGGTCAGGCAACGGCGAGGCGATCGTGGCCAACCGGGTGCCCGGCATCCGCTGCACCGTCTGCTGGAGCGCCGAGTCGGCCCGGCTGGCGCGCGCCCACAACGACTCGAATGTGCTTGCGATGGGCCAGCGGCTCGTCCCCCCCGCCCTGGCGCTGGAGATCCTCGAGATCTGGCTCACGACGGAGTTCGAGGGCGGCCGGCACGCCCGCCGGCTTGCCCAGATCGACTGACCCCGCCTGCTGGAGGTGCACATGAAGTATGTGGATGGCTTCCTGATCCCGATCCCGAAGCGGCACCTGGACACCTACCGCGGTATCGCGCGGAAGGCGGGTAAGGTGTGGATGGAGCTTGGGGCCCTCGAGTACCGCGAATGCGTCGGCGACGACGTCCGGGGGGTCCCGGGGGCCACGCTCACCTTCCCCAAGAGCGTCCGGCTCAAGCGGGGCGAGGTCGTGTTCTTCTCCTGGATCGTGTACAAGTCGCGGGCCCACCGTGACCGGGTGAACGCGAAGGTGATGAAGGACCCCCGGATCCTGAAGATGATGGAGGACGATACGACGCCGTTCGACATGCGACGCATGGCGTACGGCGGCTTCCGGGTCCTGGTCGATCTTTGACCGCGCCGGCCCTCCGGCGGTATGACCGCTCCATCGTCGAAGGGCCGCTGCGCCCCGCCGTCTGGAAGCTCGCCTGGCCTACGATGCTCACCAACGTCATCGGCGGCCTGCAGGGGATCGTGGACCACGTCATGGTGGGACACTTCGTGGGCTTCGAGGGCAACGCCGCGATCGGCGTCGCGTCGCAGATCTTCATCGTCGTCATCATCTTCATCAACTCGCTCTTCACCGGCATGAGCGTGCTGGTGGCGCGCTACGCCGGCGCCGGGGACGAGGGCAAGGTGGACCGCACGGTGTACCAGGCGTTCATCACGGCCGTCGGCCTCTCGCTCCTGGTGCTCGCCCCGGCCGGGTACGTCCTCTCGCCGGCCCTGCTGGACCTCGTCAATGCCGAGCCGGGCGTGCAGGCCCAGGCGCTGCCCTACCTGCGCATCATGTTCCTGTTCAACAGCGGGATGCTGGTCTTCTTCATGCTCTCCGGCGCGCTCCGCTCCGCCGGCGACGCGCGCACTCCGATGGTCCTCGGCATCATCATGACGGTGCTCAACATCGCGTTCAACGCCGTGCTGATCCCGGGCCTCGGGCCGCTGCCGGCGCTGGGGACGGCGGGGGCCGCGACCGGGACGGTGGTGGCGGCAGGTCTGGTCGGGGCGTACTCGCTGGTCCGGCTCTGGAGCGGCGGCTGGGTCGTGTCCTTCCCGCGCCGGGGACCGTTCGGTCCCGACTGGACGGTGGTCCGGTCCCTGTTCCGCTTCGGGCTCCCCACGGGGATCCAGGGCATCGCGATGAACGTCGGCGGCGTGCTGATGCTGGCGTTCATCGGCTCGCTGGCGGCGAGCGCCGCCGCGCAGGCCGCGTTCGCCGTCTCCTACGGGCAGCTCTTCTCGTTCATCACCTGGACCTCGGTCGGGCTCATGGGCGCCGCCGCGGCGGTGGCGGGCCAGAACCTCGGCGCGGGGAGCGCCGACCGGGCGCGCGATGCCGTGCACGCCGCCGCCCGCATCGGGTTCCTCGGCGCGGCGGCCGTCGGCGCGCTCTTCCTGCTCATCCCGCGGCAGCTGCTCGCCGTGTTCGGCATGAACGAGCCGGGGGTCGTGGACATCGGCGTCGGGCTGCTCCGCGTGCTCAGCCTCTCCGGCCTGTTCATCGCGGTGGCGCTCACCTACACGGGCGGCCTGCAGGGCACGGGCGACACGAAGAGCCCCCTCTACATCTCGATCATCTCGCAGGTGGCCGTGCCGCTGGGCATCTGCTTCGTCATCCAGCGGGTGGCGACGCTCGACCCGATCGACATCTGGCTCGCCATCCTTGCCGGGCATGCCACCCGCTGCGCGCTCAGCGTCCTCCGCTTCAACCAGGGTCTCTGGCGCAACATCGCCGTCGATTGAGCCTGCCGCTTCCCCGCGGGCGGGCTAGATTTGAGGATTGGGCACCAGAACCGGGAGGCAGGAACGGCGGACCTCCGCGAGCAGCTCCAGGAGTCCCTGAGCGGCCTGTACACGATCGAGCGCGAGCTCGGCGGCGGCGGGATGGCGCGCGTCTTCCTCGCGCACGAGACTGCCCTCGGGCGCCGCGTGGTCGTGAAGGTCCTGTCGCCCACGCTCGCCGCCGGGGTGAGCGTCGACCGCTTCCGCCGCGAGATCCTGCTCGTCGCCAAGCTGCAGCATCCGCACATCGTCCCCGTGCACGCCGCCGGCGAGCTGGGCGGGCTGCCCTACTTCACCATGCCCTTCGTCGAGGGCGAATCGCTCCGCGCGCGCCTGGCTCGCGAGGGCGAATTGCCGATCTCCGAAGTGCTGCGGCTCCTCCGCGATGTCGCCTCGGCGCTCACCTACGCCCACGCGCAGGGCGTCATCCACCGCGACATCAAGCCCGACAACGTCCTGCTCTCGGTCGGCTCGGCGATCGTAGCCGATTTCGGCGTCGCCAAGGCGCTGTCGGAGTCGGTCACCGATGGCGACCATTCGCACCTCACCTCGCTCGGCATCGCGCTGGGCACGCCGGCCTACATGGCGCCCGAGCAGGCCTCCGCCGACCCGGCGATGGACCACCGGGTGGACATCTACGCATTCGGCGTGATGGCCTATGAGATGCTCGCGGGGCGGCCCCCCTTCATCGGCCGAAGCCCGCAGGCGCTCTTCGCGGCGCACGTGAACGAGCCGCCGGTGCCGGTGCAGGCGCTCCGGCCCAGCGTGCCGCCGGCGCTCGCGGCGCTGATCATGCGCTGCCTCGAGAAGCACGCGGCCGACCGGCCCACCCAGGCCGACGACCTGCTGCACGCGCTCGACTCGATGTCCACGCCGTCGGGCGGGACGCCGCCGACCACCGAGATGCCGGCGCATCGCGAGTCGTGGGCGTCCGCGGTGAAGACGGTCCCCGCGCGGCGCCCGCCGTGGCCGGTCGTCGCCGGTGCCGCGGTGGTCGTGCTCGGGGCGGCGCTGGTGTTCCTGCCGCGCCGCGACCGGGACGCCGCCGCCAGCCCGGGTGGCGTCCCGCCCGCAGTCGTCGATTCGCCGAGCGCGGGGGAGCGCTCCGGGCAGCCACCGGGCACGGTACCGGAACAGGCGGAGCCGACCCCGCCGCCGGTCCCCGCCGCGGCACCGGCCCGGAGCACGTCGAGAAGCGCGCGCGAAGGGCCGGCCTCACCGGCGGCCTCGGCGCGCCTTCCGGTCCCGGCCGGCCCCGATACCTCCGTGATGTCCCGCCTGCGGTCCTCGGCCCTGGAGGCCCGGCGCACCGCCGTTGCCGCCGGCGCCACGGCGGCACGGATCGCCGAAGGCGACTCGACCATCGCCCGCGCGGAAGCGCTCCGGCGAGCGGGCCGGATCGAGGAGGCGTCGATCGCGTTCTCGACGGCGAGCGCCCAGTGGGCCGCGGCCACCGCGGCCGCCAGCGCCTCTCAGCGCGCCGAAATCCCCGCGCCGGCCCAGCCCCGGCGCGAGGCCGAACCGCCGCCGGCACCGGCGCCCGAGCAGCCGCCGGCCGACCCCCGCCCGGCCATCGAGGCGGCAGTCGCCGAGTACGCCACAGCGATCGAGTCACGCAGCACGGCGCGCATCCGCCGCGCCAATCCCGGGCTCACCGATGCCCAGGAGCAGGACTGGCGCCAGTTCTTCGACGCGGTGGGGTCGATCCAGGTCTCGCTGAAGATCTCCCAGCTCCAGGTGACCGACGACGCGGCCGAAGCGGCCCTGACGGGCACCTACGTCTTCGAGAACACGACCACCCGCCGCACCGACCAGCAGCCGGTGTCGATACGGATGTCGCTGCGGAGGGTGGGCGGTGCGTGGAGGGTGACGGGGATACGGTGAGGCAGGGGTCCCTGATCGCTGATCGCTGATCCCTGACCCCTAGAAGTTGTACTCCACCCCAAAGGTCCAGAACACATCCGGCCGCAGCCCTCCCCGGTTGAGCGGCCAGGCGCCGTTCGCCACGAAGGTCATTCCCTGCCTCGTCGTCAGCTTCATGCCCAGCGAGCCGTTGATCACGTCGTCGCGCCGGACCGGAAGGTTCGACGTGTGGATGGTGCGCCGGAACGGATAGTCGATCTGGACGTCGGGCGGGACGGTGAGGTCGCTGGTGCCGACCTGGAATTCCGAGACGATGTCGGCGGCGAGGGTGGCCCAGGGGGCCATCAGATGGTCGAAGCCGGCGGTGGCAAGGAAGGCGTCGGTATCGCTCCGGCCGCCGCGGTACAGGTAGCCGACGTTGGCGTGGGGGGAGAACGATCCAAAGCGGGCAGAGACGATGGCGAGCCCCCGGCCGGCGAAGCTGCCGGAGCCGAGCAGGTCGCGCTCGTCCCCGGTGGGGAGGCGGCCTTCGGCGAGGATGCCGACGGCGACGGGCAGCGCCTCGCGGAGGCTGATCTTCACGCGTGCCGCCACGTCGCCCAGTCCGGTGGCCGAGCCGTCCACGAACCGCGACGCCGTCAGCACCGGGTCTTCCGCGGTGCCGGAGAAGAAGTGCAGCGCGGCGCCGGGGCCGAAGGGGACGATCTGCGCCTCGCTCTGGCCGTGCAGGGACGTGCTCACGACCGGCACGACCACGCCGACGTCCACCCGGTCGCCGATGCCGTAGGTCAGCAGGAACGACGTGACCGTCAGGTCCACGTCCATCGAGAGGGCCAGGTCGATCGTGGCATTCTCGGCGAGCGGCAGGCCCATGAGCGAGCAGTCGCCCCCCTGCTCCGCGTCGCAGCCGTCGAAATCGACGTTGGAGTGGGTGAAGGTGAGGTGGAGGTTGTCGAGGTCCACGCCGCGGAGCATCTGGAAGGTGGCGCCGGACCGGTGCAGACCGACCAGCACCCGGCCTCGTCCAAGGGTCTGCGCCCGCTCGCCGAAGACGGGCCCGGCGGAGAACGAGGTGCGGACCGGCGCGCCGCCCTCGAACCGGAAGGTGGAGCCGCCGCTCGCGGCGCTCACCGGCAGGCTGCCGATGCTGGCGCTGACCGAGTTGGTGAGGAAGCTGATGATCGTGGCGTTCCCCGCCACGGCCGACGGCACGAAGTGGTCGCCGTGCACGCGGATGTCGTCAGGGTTGTTGGGATTGCCGGAGCCGCCGAGGAAGAGCGCCTCCCCGCCGTCCCCGAAGATGAAGAGGTCGGACACCATGTCGCGGAGGCCCTGGGCCGAGGCCGGCGCGGCGGCCGATGCGGCGAGGAGGGCGGCGAGAAGCAGGCGGCGCATGCGTTCTCCTGGAAGGCGGTTCGGACCGCGTCTATCATACCGTTCTCCCAGTACCCCGCAACCCCGCACGGCCGCACCGGGGGCATCGAGCGTCTGGAAGGGCTGCGTTGGGAGGCGTAGATTTCTTTTTGGTTCGGGCGCGGAGACGCGGAGACGCGGAGGGCGGAGAACAGCAAGGACTTTGTGGG
>CAMLLJ010000002.1 GCA_946480845.1 uncultured Gemmatimonadota bacterium | reverse complement strand
CGGGGATCGAGGAGCGGGCTCACCACGCCGAGGTCGCGGAGCACCGGCGCGCTGGTGCCGACGAGGGCACCGCCGCGGTAGAGGGCCAGGTCGGCGTTCACCCGCTCGCTCAGCCCGCGCAGCGCATCGGTCAGGGGCACGCCCGGCGTGCGGAGCAGCGAGCCTGCCGACTGGGCGGCGTCGCGCAGCGTCTGGGCGATCAGGAGGTCGCGGCCGCGCTCCGCCTCCTGCCCGAAGTGCGCGAACGACCACGCCGCGAAGGCCACGCTCGGCAGCACGAAGAACGCGGCCAGCGCGAGCGCCAGGCGCAGGCGGAAGGACCGGCTGAGCCGGCTCCACCCCGGATCCACCACACGCCCGCTCAGCATCGCGCGGGCGCCGGCCCAGAGCAGTGCCAGCAGCGCGATATCGAGGAAGAGGACCAGCAGTCCGCGCACGGCGAGCTGTGCGGGCCCCGGCAGGTCCACCGCCGCGCGCACGACCCGCGACCCGCCGGGCAGCACGATCGACCGCTCCGCCATCATGCCCGCGCGTTGCCTCCGCCAGACGAGCGAATCCGCTCCGCTGCCGCGATCGCCCGCGGGCGAGGCGAGCGTCAGCCGGTACGGAGCCGGATGCCGCGCGCTCGGATCGAGCAGCCGGCCCAGGCGGTCGGGTGCCACCAGCGCCGAGCGGGGTCCCACCACCGCGGTCACCGCCACGTCGGGCGCGAGCCGCTCCACCAGGACGTGGTGTACGCCGGGGACCGCGGCGATCGCGTGGATCTCCCGTGGCGCCGGGGCGCCGCTGTCAGCTCCTCCCCTGGCGAGGGCGCCCACCAGCTCGCGCGGCAGCGCCAGCGAATCCAGGAGCAGCTCCGCCGCCGGCGCGTCCGCGCCGCGCCAGAGCGCGAGCTGCACCGGATAGCCCTCACGGGCCAGCTCCGAGCCGCGCCAGAGACCGTACAGCTCGGCGGCCGAGACCGGTGCCGATGCGCCGGCGACAGTATTCCCGAAACGCTCGAGCAGCACCCGGGCGCGCGGGTCGGCCGATGCGCCGAGACGCGACACGTCGGCTTCGGCGAGCTGGAGCCGCTCGGCGACGTCGGCCCGCCAGGCCACTGCGGCGGCCAGACTGCCCAGCACGGCCGCGATGCCGGCGATCGTTGCGAGGCGCGGTGCCGGCAGCACCACCAGCACCTGCGCCGGCACCCAGAGCAGTGCGACCCAGAGCGGCCACGGCGCGCCCGGATTGCCGAGCAGCACCGCGGCCGTTGCGGCCACGAGCGCCGCCGCGATGCCGGCCGCCGCGCGGGAGCGGGGCGGGCGCGGGGTTTCGCACCGGAGCAAAGCCGCCGCCGCCACGGCCAGCGGGGCGGCCACCAGCAGCAACGATCCCTGGATGGTGAGCCAGAATCCGACGCCCGCCCCGGGCGGGGGGACGATGCTCTGCCCCAGGCGGAGGACCAGGAGCGGCGACAGGACCACGCCGGCTGCCGCGCCTGCGAGCGCGCCGATGCCGCGGAGCGGCGACCTGCCCCACAGCCAGATCGCCGCAGCCGTGAGCAGGACGCCGATCAGCGCGAGCGAGGCGGGCGACGCTGCAATGGGGCCGAACGAGGCGCCGGAGAGCGTGGCGGACGAGAAGAGCGCCTCAACGCCGAGCAGCTCGCCGGTGGGCGCGCGCGCGACCAGCCAGAGCAGCGCGGGGAGCGCCGCCAGCCGTTCGGGCGTTCCGCGCGCGAACCCGACGATCATGGCGAGCAGGCCCAGCCCGAGCCAGAAGACCGCGTTCCCGCCGCGGTCGAAAACGCGCTGGCGCGCCTCGTCCTGCTCCGGCGGCACCGGCTGCACGCTGAAGAGGATGCGCGGCCCCTCGGTGGTGGGCTCGGTGTAGTCGAAGATGTCGGGATTGTTGTCGGGCGCGGCGCCCGGCGAATAGACCAGCAGGCCCACCTCGGTCTCGCGGCGGAACCGCTCGGCGAGGCTCCGGCTGCGGTCGGCCACCGCGGAGTCGGCCCAGATGAGCACCCCGGCGACGACGACGCGCCCGGCAGAGTGGCGCCGCGTCTCGAGGATCACGTAGTATCCACTGGCCCGGACCCCGAGCGAGTCGCCCGCGGGCTCCGGGGCGATGCGGTGCCGGCCGGCCCACGCCCAGGGCGCGCCGTCGGCCTCGAGGATCGCCACGCCGCTCTCGATGCCGCGCTCGGACACCGCCTCCTCGAGCTCGCGGAAGGCGGCGGCGCGATCGCCGCCCGCGGCCGCGGCGCCGGCCTCGGCCAGCCTGACGGCGGACCGGAGCGCCGAGCGCAGCTCCCCGCCGACGCGCGCGCCGTAGGCTTCGATGCGTGCCTCGCGCTGGGCCGGCCAGTCGCGCTCGATCGCGGCGAGGCGCACCTGGGTCGCCACGACCTGGGCGGCCATGAGCAGCAGCGCCAGGGCCACGAGCCCCGCCTCGACCCGGTGCCCCCCGCCGCGGTGCCGCCAGGCGCCGGCGCATCCCGCCAGGCAGACGGCGACAACGACGCCGGCGATGACCGGCCCCGGCGCCCGGAGCCACTCTGCGGCTGCGATTGCCGCCGCGAGTCCCATCACCAGCCACCAGCGAGCGAGATGCCTCAAGACGGACGTCCCTGGCGATTGAAGGAGCTGAACCCGAGCACCATCCGGGAGCGGCTGGAGGTGCGGCCCACGCTGATCGTCCCGGTCGGCACGACCGAGCAGCACGGACCCCACCTTCCGCTCGGCTGCGATACGCTGATCGTCGAACGGCTGGCGGACGACCTGTCGTCGGGCGCGGGCGTGCTCCGGGCTCCCACGGTGGAATACGGCGTGCACAGCCGATCGCCGTCGTTCCCGGGGGGCGCCGCCCTGCAGCGGAAGACCCTGCACAAGGTGATGAACGAACTTATCGAGTCGTGGGAGACGGGGGCAGGCGTCCGCGAGATCCTGATCCTCACCGCCCAGGCCAACGACGCGCACCAGGAAGCGCTGAGCACGATCCGTTCCGAGACAGCCCAGGTGGTGGTCGTGGACGTCTTCGCGCTCGATTTCCACGGCCTGCTCGAGCACCCGGAGATGCCGGTCCAGGGCGGCGAGCTGGACACCTCCCTCCTGCTCTACATCGCCCCGGACCTGGTGCGGATGGAGCTGGCCCAGGATTACGCACTGCCCCCGAGCCGGCGCCAGTTCCGGCCCGGCTCCACCCGGCGGGTCCCCGAGGGCTATCCCGGCTCGGTCGGGTACCCCAGCCTGGCCTCGGCCCAAAAAGGGGAGCGGCTGTATACATTCATACTGGGGCAGGTCAGGCGTTGCCTCGAGTTCTGCTGACCGAGACCGGAGTCACGAATGCGACTATTGGCGATCGGCTCGTTCCTCCTGCTGGGCCTCCCGCTGCAGGCGCAGGAACGGGCATCGGGCACCTACATCGTAACGCGTTCCGGGGGTGAGGTCGGCCGCGAGGAGTTCACCCTCGAGCCCGGCGCCCGGGACCGGTCCGGCTCCACGCTGACCGTGTCCTCCACCTACCCCGCCGCGGCGCGCGGTGGCAAGATCGGCGTCCGCCTCGAGCGCACCGCCGACGGCCAGCTCTCCCTCTTCCAGCTCGACGCCGAGGGCGACGCCGGGCAGACTACCATCTTCGCGGCGGGGGCCGGTGCGCGGGTGATCCTCCGCACCAAGACCCAGGGGTCCGAGGCGGGCCGGGAAGTGCCCGGCGGGCCCAACGTCGTCCTGCTCGATGAGAACGTGCACGCGCTGTACCTCGCCGTTGCGGCGCTGGCAACGCCCGCGGGCACCCGCATGACTGCGATCTATCCCCGCACCGGGCGCCGCGCGCAGCTCCTCGCCAGGAGTGAAGGCGACGCCGGGGCGGGTACGCGCATCACCCTCTCGGGCGAGATCAGTGGGACGCTGACGCTCGGGGCCGGCGGATACCCCACCCGCATGGAATTTCCGGGCAGCGGCACGACGGTGACCCTGGCGGAGCGCTAGGGCACCTGATAGTCAGGGCCGCAACTCGCTGCAGGACATCACGATCGGGAGGGGCCGTCGCAAGGTGAAACCTTTGCGATACCCCTCCCGTACGACTTTCTGTCGCCGAATCCCTGCAAAGGAAACGCCCATGAATCGCTGGACCGCGCTCGCCGCACTCACGCTCATGCCGTTCGCCGCGCTCACGGCGCAGGACACCACGGCCGTTCGCGCACCCGCCGCGACGCTGACGCTCGAGGAGGCACTGGGGCAGGCGCGTGCCAACAGCCCCGCCTACCGCCAGACGCTCAACAACGCGGCGCCGGCGCGCTGGGCCGTCCGGAACGCCCTGAGCACGCTGTTCCTTCCGTCCGCGAGTGCGTCGGCCGGTTTCGGCTACACCGGCTCCGGATCGTCGCAGTTCGGCGGGCAGGAGTTCCAGCAGAGCTCACCGTCCTACAATTCCGACTATTCGATCGGAGTGTCGTGGCGCCTCGACGGCAATACGCTGACGGGACCGGCGCAGGCCAGGGCGCAGCAGCATGCCACCGAGGAGGACATCGCGGCCGCCGGGATCGGGCTCAAGGTGGACGTGACCACGCAGTACCTGGTCGCGCTCCAGGCGGCGGCGCAGGTGGACGTGGCGCGCCAGCAGGTCCAGCGCAACGACGACTTCCTGCGGCTGGCCCAGGCGCGCTACCAGGTGGGCCAGACCACGCTGCTCGACGTCCGCAAGGCGGAAGTGGACAAGGGCACGGCGGAGGTCGCGCTGCTCAGGGCCGAGCAGTCGTCGAACGAGGCGAAGCTGGAGTTGCTGCGCCGCATGGGCGTCGAGTCGCCGGTGCCGGTCCAGGACCTGGCACTCACCGATTCGTTCCCCGTCACGGCACCCGAGTTCCAGCTCGAGCAGCTGCTCGCGCTCGCCGACCAGGAGAACCCGACGCTGCGTTCGCTGCGGGCGCAGGAGTCGGCCTTCGGGGCCGCGCTGACGGCGGCCAGGGCGGACTACCTCCCCTCGCTTTCGCTCAACGCGGGCTGGAGCGGCTTCGCCCAGGAGTTCACCGATGAGAACCTGATCCTGGGACAGACGCTGGCCGGCGCCCAGGCCCAGTTCGCGAGCTGCCAGGAGAACAACCAGATCCGCGCGAGCGCCGGCCTGCCGGTGAACGACTGCCTGGTCTCCTCCGGGCTGCAGGACCCGACGACGCTCCGGCCCGAGGTGATCAGCGGCTTCCGGGACCAGAACAACGTCTTCCCGTTCAGCTACCGGCGCTCGCCCTTCAGCGCCAACATCCGCGTCTCGCTGCCGATCTTCACCGGCTTTGGCCGCACGCTCCGGGTCTCCCAGGCGCGGGCGCAGCGCGAGGATGCGGACGAGGCGGTGCGGGCGCGGCGGCTTGCGGTGCGCGCCGACGTGCACGGGCGCTTCCTCGCGCTGGGCACGGCGTACCGCTCGATCGCCGTGCAGGGCGCGAGCCGGGATGCGGCCCGCGAGCAGCTCCGCCTCGCGCAGGACCGCTACCGTCTCGGCAGCGGCACGGCGCTGGAGCTGTCCGACGCGCAGAACCAGGTGCAGCAGGCCGAGGGCGAGTACATCAACGCGGTCTACGGATACCACATCGCCATCGCCGCGCTCGAGGCGGCGGTGGGCCGGCCCCTTCGCTAACAAGGACCGATCATGACGCGCAGGATGAAGTTCGGGATCTTCGCCGCCATCGCCATCGTGGCCGTGGTCGGCCTGTTCATGGCGGGCCAGGCCAAGAAGAAGAACGCCGCGACCGAAGTGCGGCTCGAGCAGGTGGGCCGGCGCGACCTGGTGAGCGCGGTGACCGCGAGCGGCCGGATCGAGGCGCAGACGAAGGTGGACGTGAGCGCCGACATCACCGGCCGCATCATCCGCATCGGGGTGAAGGAGGGCGACCTGGTCACCAAGGGCCAGTTCCTGATCCAGATCGACCCGGCCCAGTACCAGGCCAACGTCGCGCGGAGCCAGGGGCTCGTCGCCTCGGCGCAGGCCGGGCTGGTGCAGGCCCGCGCCAACCGCGACCAGGCGGAGCGTGCGCTCGCCCGCGCCACGGAGCTGGCCAAGGCCGGATCGAGCCTCATCGCGCCGGAGGCGGTCGAGCAGTCGCAGACCTCCTACGAGGTGGCCGACGCCAACTGGCGCGCCAGCCAGGCGCAGCTCGACCAGGCCCGCGCCGGCCTGCGCGAGGCGCAGGACCAGCTCTCCAAGACGCGGCTCATCGCGCCGATGTCGGGCCGGGTGGTGCGGCTGGCGGTGGAGGAGGGCGAGGTCGCCGTTCCGGGCACCTTCTCGCGCGAGACCGGCCTCCTGCTCACCATCGCCGATCTCTCGGTGATCCTGGCCAACGTGAAGGTGGACGAGACGGACGTGGTCCGGCTCTCCCGCGGCGACTCGGTCGAGGTCACCATCGACGCCTTCCCGGACACCACGTTCACGGGGCGCGTCACCAAGATCAGCAACAGCGCGCAGCTCACCGCGACGCAGACCAACGCCGGCTCGACCGACCAGGCGGTGGACTTCGAGGTCGAGGTGACGCTCGACAACCCGCCGGCCGACGTGCGGCCCGACCTGAGCTGCACCTCGCGGATCGTGACCGACACGCGGGCCAAGGCGCTGAGCGTGCCGATCATCGCGCTCACCGTGCGCGACAACGAGCCGGTGCCCAACGAGAACGCGCCCGGCGGCGCAACCTCCCCCGCCCCGGCCCGGCGCGACACGTCGGCCGCGCGCAAGAAGGACACCGAGGGGGTGTTCGTCGTCACCGACGGGATTGCCACGTTCCGCGCGGTCAAGGTCGGCATCGCCGGCGACGAGCACTTCGAGATCGTCGAGGGGCTCCGCGAGGGCGAGACGATCGTGGCCGGCACCTACCAGGCGATCCGCGACCTCAAGGACGGCGCCAAGGTGAAGGCGGCTGTCGGCGCCGAGGGCGACTCCGGGGCGTCGAAGACGGCGAAGGCCTCATGAACCCCGAGCTGATCCGCATCCGCGACCTCGAGCGCCGCTACGTCATGGGCGGCGAGGTCATCCACGCCCTGCGCGGCGTGTCGCTCTCGATCCGCCGCAACGAGTACGTGGCGATCATGGGCCCCTCGGGCTCCGGCAAGTCCACGATGATGAACGTGCTCGGCTGCCTGGACACGCCGGATGACGGCGAGTACTGGCTCAACGGGCAGGAAGTCTCGCGGCTCACCGACGATGCGCTGGCGCGGGTGCGCAACAAGGAGATCGGGTTCGTCTTCCAGACCTTCAACCTCCTGCCCCGCGCCACGGCGCTGCACAACGTCGAGCTGCCGCTCATCTACGCCGGGCTGTCCGCCCGGGAGCGGCGGGACCGCGCGATGGCGGCCCTCGAGCGCGTCGGGCTGGGCAACCGGATGGACCACCGGCCCAACGAGCTCTCCGGCGGGCAGCGGCAGCGCGTGGCCATCGCGCGCGCGCTGGTAAACCAGCCGAGCATCCTGCTGGCCGACGAGCCGACCGGCAACCTCGACAGCACCACCAGCGCCGACATCATGCAGGTGTTCGGCGAGCTGCACGCGATGGGGCAGACGGTCATCATGGTGACCCACGAGCCCGACATCGCGGCCTTCGCCGAGCGCGTCGTCGTGCTGCGCGACGGCCGCGTCGAGTCCGACCGCCTCAACCGCGACAGCGCGGCCTGAGATGGCCTTCCTCGAGGCGGTGCGCATGGCGCTGCGGATGATCCGGGCGCAGAAGCTGAAGAGCTTCTTCTCCCTGATCGGCGTGCTGATCGGGGTCACCTTCCTGATCGCCGTCGTGTCCATCGTCCAGGGCATGAACGTGTACATGGAAGACGAGTTCGCCAACCGGCTGGTGGGGCTCAACACCTTCCAGCTGCGCCAGCGCCCCAGCATCGTCATGGAAGATGTCTCCGACGAGACCTGGCGCGCCTGGTCGCGGCGGCCGCGGATCTCCTACGCCGACGCCCAGTTCGTGCGCGAGCGGATCACCGTGCCGGTGACCACGTCCTTCTTCTGCGCCGACCGCATGACCCTCTCCTACGGCGGCAGGCAGGCGAAGGACATCGAGCTGGACGGCGCCGAGGCCGGCTTCTTCACGATCAAGAACTACAATATCAGCGCCGGCCGCGTCTTCACCGAGCAGGAGGTGCGCGCCGGGGCCACCGTACTGGTGATCGGGGACCTGATCGCCGAGAAGCTCTTCGAGGGCGTGGACCCACTGGGCAAGTCGGTGACGATCGCCGGGATCCCCTACCGGGTGGTCGGGGTGGTGGCCAAGCAGGGGAACCTGTTCGGCATCTCGCTCGACAAGTTCGCGGTCATGCCGTTCACGGCGCCGGCGCGCCGGCACATCTGCCCGCACAACGTGCTGGACGAGCTGCAGGTCCAGGCGTCGTCGCACGACCAGATGGTCGCCGCCATGGGCGAGGCCGAGGCCGCCATGCGTGGCCGCCGCCAGCTCAAGCCGCGCGAGGAGAACAATTTCCACCTGCAGACGTCGGAGGGCGCGCTCAGCGGCTGGAAGAAGATCTCGGGCATCCTGATGATGGCCCTGCCGGGCCTCGTCGCCATCTCGCTCGTGGTCGGCGGCATCGTGATCATGAACATCATGCTGATGGCAGTCTCGGAGCGCACCCGGGAGATCGGGATCCGCAAGGCGCTGGGCGCGCGGCGCCGGGACATCATGTCGCAGTTCATCGTGGAGTCCGCCACGCTGTCGCTGGTCGGGGCCGGGCTGGGGATCGCGGCGGGCCTCGGGCTTGCGTGGGTGGTCCAGGCGCTCACCCCCATGCCGGCCGCAGTCGCGCCGTGGTCGGTGGCCGTCGGTGTCATCCTGGGCATTTCCGTCGGCGTGATCGCGGGGGCCTACCCGGCCAGCCGCGCGGCGCGTCTCGACCCGATCACGGCCCTCCGGGCGGAATAGGGACCAGCCATGGCCATGAACGTCGCCCGCGTCTTCGAGGGCGTAGGGATCGCACTCGACTCGATCCGGAGCAACAAGGTCCGCGCCTTCCTCACCATCCTCGGCGTGGCCATCGGCGTCATGGTGGTCATCGCCATGGCCTCCGCGATCACCGGCATCAACCGGAGCGTGCAGGCCGAGCTGGAATCGCTGGGGCCCAAGACGTTCTTCGTCCAGCGCTTCTTCCAGGGCGGGCTCACCATCAGTGACGGCTCGGACGAGATGTCGCCGTGGCGTAAGAACCCGTGGATGAAGGTCGAGGAGGCGGAGGTGATCCGCCAGCTCCCGGCCGTCAAGTACGTGGTATGGAGGGAAAGCGCGGGCGGGCCGGTGTCGTACGGGGATATCGACGTCGACGGCGTGGACGTAATCGGCTTCAGCCCCAACTGGATCTTCTCGGTGGGTGGAACGCTCACGCAGGGCCGGAACTATACCCAGCTCGAAGAGGCCGCCAACTCGCACGTCGTGGTGATCAACGACAAGCTGGCCCAGATGCTCTTCCCCAACCGCGACCCGATCGGCCGCCGGATCAAGGTGTTCGGCTCGCCGTTCACGGTCGTGGGCGTCTACACGGACGGGGCCGGCCTGTTCAACGGCAATCCCTCGCCGACGCTGACCATGCCCCACTCCACCTTCACCAAGGTGGCGGACTACTGGAAGGGCTGGCTGATGTTCGCGGTCTCGCCCAAGGACGAGTACACCGTGGCGGAGGCCCAGGACCAGGTCACCGCCGCGCTCCGGGTGCACCGGGGCCTCCGCCCCGGCGAGGAGAACAACTTCGCGCTGGTGAGCCAGGACCGCCTGCTGGAGAGCTTCAACAAGGTGACCCAGGGCTTCTTCCTCGTCATGCTGGCGCTCTCCAGCGTCGGCCTCATGGTCGGCGGCGTCGGCGTGGTGGCGATCATGATGATCTCGGTCACCGAGCGCACCCGGGAAATCGGGGTGCGCAAGGCGCTCGGCGCCACCCGGGGCGAGATCATGTTCCAGTTCCTGGTCGAGGCCGCCACGCTCACGCTGGTGGGCGGCGCCTGCGGCATGCTGCTGGGCGCCGTCATTGCCTGGATCATCCGCGCCGCCACGCCACTGCCCGCGGCGATCCCGCTCTGGTCGGTGGTGCTCGCGGTGCTGGCGTCCACGGTGACGGGGGTGTTCTTCGGGCTGTACCCGGCGAGCAAGGCATCGCGCCTCGACCCGGTGGAGGCGCTGCGATACGAGTAGGGCCGGCGCTCCGCGGTCATCCCGAGCGCCAGCGAGGGATCTGCTCGAACGGGTATCGAACCCCGGGAGAGCAGATCCCTCGCTGACGCTCGGGATGACCCCCGGGGCCATTACGTTTCGGCCATGCCGATCCTCGAAGCGGTCCGCCTCGCGATCCAGGGCATCTGGGCGAGCAAGCTGCGCTCGTTCTTCACCCTGCTCGGCATCATCGTGTCCGTGGGCTTCCTGGTCGCCGTGGTGGCGATCATCCAGGGCATGAACGCATACGTCCGCGAGAACGTCGCCGGTGCGGTGATCGGGACCAACGCGTTCCAGGTGCGGCGCGACCCCATCGCCGTGGGCCTCATCGACGAGGAGGCCATTCGCGCCATCGCGCGCCGGCCGCGGATCACCCGCGCCGACGCGGAGGCCGTCGCGGCCGCCCTCCCCGACGCCCAGGCGGTGGCACTCCAGTCCGGCTGGCCCACGCCCCAGTCCGACGTCGTGTACCGGAGCCAGTCGCTCCGCGCCGTCCTCATCTTCGGCGTCACCCCCGACTACCAGGTGGTGCAGGACTACCGCTTCGCGGCCGGCGAGCCCTTGGCGGAGCCCGACGTCCGGGAGCGGCGGCCGGTCGCCGTGCTCGGCTACGACGTGGCGGACAAGCTCTTCGGCGTGGCGGAGAGCGGCGTCGGCAAGCGCATCCGGGTGGGCGGCCGCGAGATGGCCGTCAAGGGCGTCATCGCCAGGAAAGGCCGGGTCCTCGGGCAGTCGTTCGACTCGTTCGTCATGCTTCCGCTCTCCACCTTCGAGGCGATCTACGGCCGGCGGCTCACCACGGTGGTCTCCGTCAAGATGGAGAACGCCGAAGCGCTGCCGGACGCCATGGCGCGCGCGGAGGAGGCGATGCGCATCGCCCACCGGCTGCGGCCGGGTGAAGCCAACGACTTCACCGTGGACAAGGCCGACGCCCTGGTGGCCTTCTGGCGGAGCCTTACGCGGCTGCTGTTCACCATCATCCCGGCGGTCGTCTGCATCGGCATCGTGGTGGGCGGCATCGTGATCATGAACATCATGCTGATGTCGGTGACCGAGCGGACCCGGGAGATCGGGATCCGCAAGTCGCTCGGGGCCACCCGCCGCGACATCCGCCGGCAGTTCTTCGTCGAAGCGGTCGCGCTGTCGGCGCTGGGCGGCCTGCTCGGCGTCGCGGCCGGGTGGGCCCTGGCGGCGATGGTCTCGTCGGTCTCGCCGCTGCCGGCGCGGGTGACGCTCTGGTCGGTCGGCGTGGCGCTCGCGCTCGGCGCCGGGACCGGGATCGTCTTCGGCGTGTATCCCGCTACCCGCGCGGCCCGGCTCGACCCCATCACCGCACTGCGCGCCGAATGAAGCTCCGGGTCCTCGGCGAGGGTGCGACCATCGCGGTGGATGCGCTCCGCTCCAACAAGCTCCGCTCGGCGCTCACCATCCTGGGCGTCGTCATCGGCGTCACCACGGTCATGGCGATGGCCTCGATCGTCCAGGGCGTGCGCTCCCAGATCATGAGCACCATCGAGGTGGCGGGGCCCACGACGTTCTACGTCATGCGCTACTTCTCGCAGACTCCGCTCGACCCCAACAACCTCCCCTACGAGGTCCGCATCCGCCCGGTACTCGACCGGGAGGACGCCGAGGCGATCAGGCGGATCCCGGAGATCCGCTACGCCGGGCTCTGGATCCAGCTCTTCACCCGGATCGAGTACCAGGGCGAGCGGACCCAGCTGGTGACCGTCTTCGCCGCGGACGATCACTACATGGAGATCCAGGGGGGCACGCTGCTGCGGGGCAGGTTCTTCACCCGGTCGGAGCTGTCCGGCGCCGGCGTCGTCGTGCTCGAGGAGGCGGTGGCGGACCGGCTGTTCGGCCGGATCGATCCGCTGGGGCGGACGGTGCGCGTCAGCGGGCGCCCGCTCCGCGTGATCGGCATCTACCAGAAGCCCGCCAACATCTTCGAGCCGCCCAGCCAGGAGATCGGCGGCGTCATCCCCTACGAGACCGCCCGCCAGGGCTACATCTACGACGAGACCAACGCGCTCTTCATCTGCGTGAAGCCGGACGCCGGCGTCACCGTCGAGCGCGCGCAGGACCTCGTCACCGTCGCGCTCCGGCGCGCGCGCCAGCTCCGCCCCGGCGTGCCCAACACCTTCGACATGATCTCCCAGGACCAGATCCTGGAGACGGTGAACGGGCTCACCTCGGTCTTCTTCCTCGTGATGGTGGCGCTGTCGGGCGTGGCGCTCCTGGTGGGCGGCATCGGCGTGATGGCGATCATGATGGTGTCGGTGACCGACCGGACCCGCGAGATCGGGCTCCGAATGGCGGTGGGCGCGACCCGGCGCGAGATCCTCTGGCAGTTCCTCGTCGAGGCGGCGACACTCACCCTCCTGGGCGGGCTGATCGGCATTGCCGTCGGGCTCCTCACCGGGGAGCTGCTCAAGGCGGCGCTCGAGCTCGAGGCGGGCGTACCCCTCTGGAGCGCCATCGTGGCCATCCTCGTGAGTGCGGGCATCGGGCTCGCCTTTGGCGTGCTGCCGGCCAACCGAGCGGCCAGGATGGACCCGGTGGAGGCACTCCGGCACGAATAAAGGGGTTCCCGGGTGCACCTGACGTGCCCGTGTGTACGTCGGCAGCCCTGGCGCATCTCCGTGCACCTCGAATCGGAGCTGCGCCATGCCCGTCCGTGCCTTCGTGCTCTGCCTCATCCTTGCCGCTGCGTGCGACGGATCCTCGAAGCAGGGCGGTTCGTCACCATCGCTGGAGCGCCCCCAGTCTGTCGCGCCGGAGGCCGACGCGGGCAGCATGGGCGCCGGCGTCGCGGCCGACGAGAGCGCGCCCACCGTCGCACCGCCCGGACGTGCAGGGGCCCCCGCACCAATCCAGGGCCCCACACCGCCCCCGCTGCCGGACACGCTCACCGGCCCAATGCTCATCCGCTCCGGCGACGCGAGCATCGAGGTGGATTCGCTCGAGCCGGCGGTGGCGGCGCTGCGCGCGCTGGCCGCGCGCGTGGGCGGATTCGTCGCCAACGCTTCCTTCAGCGGCGGCCGCGACCAGGTGCGCGAGGCCACGCTGCAGCTCCGCATTCCGGCCGCCCGGTTCGACGATGCCCACGGCGGGCTTGCTGCGCTGGGCCGGATTGAGTGGTCCAACGTCACGGCCCAGGATGTCGGCGAGGAGTACGTGGACCTCACCGCGCGCGCGGCCAACGCGCGGCGGCTCGAGGACCGCCTGGTCGAGCTGCTGGCCCGCCGCACCGGCAAGCTCGACGACGTGCTCGCGGTCGAGCGGGAGCTGGCCCGCGTGCGCGAGGAGATCGAGCGGCACGAGGGGCGCCTCCGCTTCCTCAGGAGCCGCGTGAGCACGAGCACGCTCTCGGTGCGACTCCACGAACCGGCACCGGTCATCGCCGGCCGGGGCACCGGCGGCGTCATCGGGGAGGCTTTCCGGCAGGCGTGGCGCAACTTCGTCGGTGCCGTCGCCGCCGCCATCTCGGCCTCCGGAGTGCTCGTGCCGCTGGCCGTGATCGTGGCCGGCGCCTGGCTCCTGGTCCGCCGGCGGCGCTGAGGCTGCGCGGGGCGCCGGGTCCGGGCTAGCTTTCGGCGTCCCTCACCAGCCCGTTCCATCCGACTGGAGGCATCGTGGCCGTCCACCTGCTCGCCATCGCCGCGCACCGCGACGACGTGGAGCTCACCTGCGCCGGCACCCTGCTCCGTGCCGTGGACGACGGCCACTCCACCGGCATCCTCGACCTGACGGCCGGCGAGTCCGGCACGCGCGGCAGCGCCTCGCTCCGCGGCGAGGAGGCCGAGCGGGCCGCCGCCATCCTCGGCGTGCAGGAGCGCCGGAATGCGGGGCTGCCGGATGCGCACCTCGCGAACGACGAGGCATCGCGCCGGATCGTCGTGGAGCAGATCCGGCACTTCGCCCCGCGGGTGGTGATCCTGCCCTTCCCCGTGGGCCGGCATCCCGACCACCGCATCGCGTCAGAGCTGGGCCGGGACGCCTGCTTCCTAGCTGGCCTCGCCCGCTATCCCGCCGAGGGGAAGGCACACCGGCCGCACAAGGTCCTCTACTCGCTGGCGTACCGCGAAGATCCGGTGAAGCCCACCTTCGTGGTGGACATTTCCGCGCAGTTCGAGCGGAAAATGGCGGCGATCCGCTGCTATGCGAGCCAGTTCGACGGGGCGATGAGCGCCGGCGAGATCTTCCCGACCGGCCAGGACCTCTACAGCCTGGTCGAGACCCAGAACGCTCACTACGGCTCGCTGATCCGGGCGCGGTTCGGCGAGCCTTACTTCACCCACGAGACCATGGCCGTCTCCGATGTCGTCTCGCTCGCGGTCCAGAGCATGTGAGGGGCGATAACTGACGGTCCCATTTGCACATACGCGATTCTACGAGTACCTTTCCCGCCATGACCCAGGCCGTCTACCTCGACCACGCAGCCACCACGCCCGTGCGCCCCGAAGTGCTGGAGGCGATGCTCCCCTACCTGGGCGAGCAGACCTTCGGCAATCCATCGAGCGGGCACCGGTTCGGCCGGGCCGCGCGGGCCGGGCTCGAGCAGGCCCGGCGCGATGTCGCGGCCGCGGTGGGTGCCGAGCCCAACCAGGTCGTGTTCACTTCGGGCGGCACCGAGGCGGACAACCTTGGCATCGTGGGCAGCGCGCTCGCGGCGCGCGACCGGGGGGCGCAGATGTGCGCCTGTGTCTCGGCGATCGAGCACAAGGCCATCCTCGCGGCCGCACACTACGTCTGCCATCTGGGCGGCGCCGAGACCGTCCTCCCCGTCGAGCCGAGCGGAGTGCTGGATCTCGGCGCCCTGGACCGCGCGCTGGCCGACCGGCCGGCGGTGGTCTCGGTCATGTGGGTGAACAACGAGGTGGGCGTGGTCCAGCCGGTCGCGGAGATCGCCGGCCGGTGCCAGGAAGCCGGCGTCGCCTTCCACACCGATGCGGTCCAGGCCTTCGGCAAGGTGCCCGTCTCCATGCGGGAGCTTCCCTGCACCCTGCTCACCATCTCCGGGCACAAGATCGGCGCGCCCAAGGGCATCGGCGCGCTCATCGTGCGGGACCGGAAGGCGATCGAGGCGATCATCCACGGCGGCGGCCAGCAGTTCGGCATCCGGCCCGGAACCGAGAACGTGGCGGGCGCCGTGGCGCTCGGCCGGGCGGCCGCGCTCGCGGTGGCCGAGCAGGCCGCCGAGGCGTCGCGGCTGCTCGCGCTGCGCGAGGAGCTGGCGGCGCGCCTGCGGGACGCGGTGCCGGATGTCGCCGTGACCGCCGAGGACGGGCCGCGCGCCCCCCACATCCTGGGCGTCTGCGTGCCCGGCGCCGACAGCGAAGCGCTGCTCATGCACTTCGACCTGTCCGGCGTGGCCGTCTCGGGCGGGTCGGCCTGCTCGACGGGCGCGCTCGAGCCGTCGCACGTGCTCAGCGCCATGGGCGTCCCGCGCGACCTCGCGCTCGGCGCGATCCGCTTCAGCTTCGGCCACGGTACGACGGGGGCCGACATCGCGCGTGCCGCCGAGGTCTTTCCCGCCGTCGTCGAGAAGGTGCGCAAGCTCGCGGGAGTGCTGGGCCGTGCGTGAGAAGGTGCTGGTCGCCATGTCGGGCGGCGTGGACAGCTCGGTAGCCGCGGCCCGCCTCGTCGAGGAGGGGTACGAGGTCATCGGCGCCACGATGAAGCTGTTCTGCCACGGCGACGATGTTCCCGACCGCCCCTGCTGCTCGCTCGATTCGATCAACGACGCGCGGGACGTGGCGCACGCGATCGGGATTCCGCACTACGTCCTCAACCTCGAGGACCGCTTCAACCTCCACGTCATCCAGAACTTCGTGAGCGAGTACAGCCGCGGGCGGACGCCGATCCCCTGCGTGCGCTGCAACTCGTTCACCAAGTTCCGCGACCTGCTCGCCCATGCCGATGCGCTGGGCTGCGGACGGATCGCCACCGGCCACTACGCCGTGGCGCGCGATGGCGCGCTCCATCGCGGCCGGGACCGCGCCAAGGACCAGAGCTATTTCCTCTGGGGCATCGACCGCGCGGTGGTTGGCCGGATGCTCACGCCGGTGGGCGGCATGTCCAAGGCCGAGACCCGCGCCACCGCCCGGCGCCTCGGCCTCGCCACGGCAGACAAGAAGGAGTCGGTCGAGATCTGCTTCGTCCCCGACGACGACTACGTCGGCGTCCTGCGTCGCCACCTGCCCGCCGACGCGGAGGCGCTCGCCCCGGGACCGCTGGTGAGCACGAGCGGCGAGGTGATCGGCGAGCATGACGGATTCGCGGCATTCACCATCGGCCAGCGCCGGGGCCTTCCGGGCGGAGCGAGCGGGCCGCGCTACGTGGTCGAGATCCGGCCCGGGACGCGCGAAGTGGTGGTGGGCGACGAAGCGGACCTCGCCGGGCACCGGGTGCGCCTCGAGGAGCTGAACTGGCTGGCCGACGAGCCCGCCCCGGGCGACCGCTGCGCGGTGCAGCTCCGCTACCGCGCTGCCGCGGTGCCGGGCACCGTCCTGGCCGTCTCCGGCGCGGGCATCGAGCTGGCGCTCGAGACGCCGGTCCGGGCCATCACGCCGGGACAGTCGGGCGTGCTGTACGACGAGGCGGACCAGCGCGTGCTCGGCGGCGGCGTCATCGCGTAGGCGTCATCGAAAGGGCGGTCATGACCGGCACGGCCACGGGGGCACGCTGGAGATGGGCGGGAACGCTGCTGCTCGTCGCCGCGCTCGCGGCGCAGCCATCGGCCGCGGGCGCGCAGCAGCGACGCGCCATGAACGTGGACGATTTCCTCTCGCTCAGGACCGTCGGCGACCCGCGCATCTCGCCCGACGGCCAGACCATCGCCTTCACCGTGACGGAAGCGTCGATCGAGGCCAACCGCAACATCTCGCGGATCTGGCTGGTCTCGACCGGCGGAGGGAGCCCCCGCCAGCTCACCAGCGGCGACGGGAGCGACCGGGCCCCGCGCTGGTCGCCCGACGGAACGAGCGTGGGGTTCATCTCCACCCGGAGCGGCACGCCGCAGATCTGGACGGTGCCCGCCGGCGGCGGCCAGCCCGAGCGGCTCAGCATGGCGCCCACCGGCGTCATCGACTTCCAGTGGGGCCCGGACGGGCGCTGGCTCTACTACACCAGCGACACCAAGTGGCCCGCCGTCCAGGAGATCGACCGGCGGAACGGCGCCTATCCCACCGAAGCGAAGATCTGGACCTCGCTCTTCTACCGGCACTGGAACGAGTGGCGGGCCGGCCTCCGCACCCACCTCTTCCGCATGGCCCTGCCGAACGGCCGCGCGGTGGACCTCACCCCGATCGACCGCGACGTGCCCACCATCGCGCTGGGCGGGAAGGACGTCGCGCTGTCCGCGCTGGGCACCGAGCTCGCGGTGGTGTACAACCCCGATCCCGACGTCGCGCTGTCCACCAACAACGACGTCTTCGTGATGGGCCCGGACGGCACAGCGCGCCAGCCGATCACCACCAATGCCGCCAACGATCACAGCCCCCGGTACTCGCCCGACGGGCGCTACATCGCCTACCTGGCGGCGGAGGTGCCCGGCTTCGAATCGGACCGCCAGCAGGTGATGCTGTACGAACGGGCCACCGGGCGCCGCTCCGCGCTCACCACAGGCTGGGACCTGAGCGTCTCGGCGTTCGTGTGGACGCCGGACAGCCGCGCCATCGTCGCCGAAGTCGAGGAGCGCGGCGAGGGCGTGATCTATTCGATCCCGCTCGATTCCCGCCGGCCCAGCCGCATCATCGCCGGCGGGGTGAACTCGAGCGTGGAGGTCTCGAGATCAGGCGACCTGCTGGTCTTCCTGCGGCAGACCGCCGCGACGCCGCCGGAGATCTGGCGCAGCGACGCGTCGGGCCGCGGGCTCCGGCCGGTGACGCGAGTGAACGCACCGGTGCTGGCCGGGCTCGACCTTTCCGCGGCGGAGTCGTTCGGCTACGTCGGGGCGGCCGGCGATTCGGTGTTCGGCTGGATCGTGAAGCCGCCGGGGTTCAGCTCGCGCACCCGCTATCCCATCGCGTACCTGATCCACGGCGGCCCGCAGGGCGCCTGGCTCGACCAGTGGCATCCGCGCTGGAACTACGCCGAGTTCGCCGCGCGCGGGTACCTCGTGGTCGCCGTCAACTTTCACGGATCCACCGGGTATGGGCGCCGATTCACCAACAGCGTGTCCCGGAACTGGGGCGGGCTCCCGTACGACGACCTGATGCGCGGACTCGACTACCTGGGGGGCCTGTCCTACGCCGACACCTCCCGGGTGGCGGCGGCAGGGGGGTCCTACGGTGGGTACATGGTGTACTGGATGGCGGGGCACACCAGCCGCTTCAAGGCCCTGGTGGCCCACGACGGGATCTTCAACCCCCTGTCCATGGCGGGCACGACCGAGGAGCTCTGGTTCCCCACCTGGGAGTTCGGCGGGACCCAGCTCTCGCCCGCCGCCCGGGCCATCATGGAGAAATGGTCCCCGGCGAACTTCGCCTCCCGCTGGACCACGCCCATCCTGATCGTGCACAGCCAGAACGACCAGCGGGTGGATGTCTCCGAGGGCTACCAGGCGTTCACCGCGGCCCGGCTCCGGGGAGTCGAGGCCAAGTTCCTGTACTTTCCCGATGAGGACCACTTCGTCACCCGGCCGAGGAACCGGCGCCTCTGGTGGGGCACCGTGCTCGACTGGCTCGACGCGCACCTGCGGGAGCGTCCGGAATGAAAAGGCTGGTGATCCGGCTCACAGTGAACACGCTCGCGCTGTACGCCGCGGTGTGGCTGGTTCCGGGCCTCCGCTACGAGGGAGGTGCGGCACGCTTCCTGCTCGTCGGCCTGGTGTTCGGACTGGTGAACAGCTTCCTGCGTCCGCTGCTCACGGTCCTGACCTGCCCCCTGGTGGTGGCGACGCTCGGGCTGTTCCTGCTGGTGATCAATGCGTTGCTGCTGCTGGCGACGGGCTGGCTGTCGGAGCAGTGGGGCCTCGGGTTCCGCGTGGACGGGTTCCTGCCTGCCTTCCTCGGCGGGATCATCGTCGGCATCACGAGCACCATCCTCGCGCTGGCGCTGGGCGAGCGGAAGGAATAGAGCGTGACCGATCTCCATCTTGCGGTCGAGCCCGTCAACGTCGACCTGCAGCATCCGTCGCTCTACCTGAATCGCGAGCTGTCCTGGCTCGAGTTCAACCGGCGCGTGCTGCACGAAGCCGAGCGCACGCGCACGCCCCTGCTCGAGCGGCTCAAGTTCACGGCGATCTTCAGCAACAACCTCGACGAGTTCTTCCAGGTGCGGGTGGCGGGCCTGCGCCGCCAGGTGGCCGCCGGCGTGAGTGAGCGGACCGCCGACGGCATGCAGCCCGACGAGCAGCTCCGGGCCATCTCCGTCGTGGTGGACGACCTGGTGCGGCGGCATCATGCCTGCCTGATGGACGACGTGCTCCCCGCGCTCGCCGGCCGGGGCATCCGCCTGGTCACCGACTTCGGCGACCTGGAGGCGGCCGAGCGCGAGCACCTGGCGCGCTATTTCCGCGAGAACGTCTTCCCGGTCCTGACGCCGCTCGCGGTCGATCCCGGGCATCCCTTCCCCTACATCTCCAACCTGAGCCTGTCGCTCGCGGTGGTGCTGCGCGGCGTGGACGGCGAGGAGCGCTTCGCGCGGGTGAAGGTGCCGAAGATCCTGCCCCGCTGGGTGCCGCTGCCGACGGCGGGACGCTACGTGCCGCTGGAGCAGCTCATCAGCGCCAACCTCGACGCGCTCTTCCCCGGCGTCGAGATCCTGGGCTCGTACCTCTTCCGCATCACCCGGAACACCGAGCTGGAGCTGGACCACGACGAGGCGGACGACCTGCTCATCCTGATCCAGGAGGAAGTCCGCAACCGCCGCTTCGGCGAGGTGGTGCGGGTGGAGATCCAGTCCTCGATGCCGGCGACGCTCCGCCAGCTCCTGCTCGCGGAGTTCAACGACGAGCAGGAACAGCCGGCCATGCCGCTCGGCCCGGAGGACGTGTACGAAGTGAGCGGCCTGCTGGATACGGCGGACCTGCTCTCGCTGAGCGCGCTCGACGTCCCGGCGCTGCGCGACCCGCCGTTCCATGCGGTGACCCCGGCCCGGCTCAGCGCGGGGCGGACCTTCTTCGAGGTCATGCGCGAAGGCGACATCCTCGTGCACCACCCCTACGACAGCTTCGCCACCTCGGTGGAGGGGTTCATCGCCTCGGCGGTGGACGACCCCGACGTCGTCGCCATCAAGCTCACCCTCTACCGCACCGGCGGCGACTCCAGCATCGCGCGGATGCTGGCGCTCGCCGCGGAGCGCGGCAAGCAGGTCGCGGTACTGATCGAGCTGCAGGCGCGCTTCGACGAGGAGAACAACATCCGCTGGGCCCAGCGGCTGGAGGATGTGGGCGTGCACGTGAGCTATGGCGTCACCGGCCTCAAGACGCACGCCAAGGTGATGCTGGTGGTCCGCCGCGAGGGCGACTCGATGCGCCGCTACGTGCACATCGGCACCGGCAACTACAACCTCAAGACGTCCCGGATCTACACCGACTTCGGGCTGTTCACCTGCGACTCCGACCTCGCCGCCGACCTCACGGACCTCTTCAATGTGCTCACCGGCTTCGGCGTCCCCGCCGGCTACCGCAAGCTCATCGCGGCGCCGAGCGGCATGCGCGACCGGTTCATGGCGCTGATCGCGCGCGAGATCGAGCACGCACGGGCAGGGCGCGTCGCGCGCATCCGGGCCAAGATGAACTCGCTGGTGGACCCGACCCTGATCAGCGCCCTCTATGAGGCGTCGCGCGAAGGCGTCGACGTGGACCTGGTGGTGCGCGGGATCTGCTGCCTCCGGCCCGGGGTGGCGGGCGTGAGTGAGCGCATCAGGGTGATCAGCGTGGTCGGGCGCTACCTCGAGCACTCGCGCGCGTTCTGCTTCGAGAACGGCGGCACGCCGGAAGTGTTCATCGGCTCGGCCGACTGGATGCCGCGCAACCTGGACCGCCGCATCGAAGCCGTGGCGCCGCTGGAGGACTCGGCGCACCGCCAGACGGTGCTGCAGGTGCTCGAGATGATGTGGAAGGACAACCAGCAGGCGTGGGAGCTGAAGGCGGATGGATCCTACGTGCTGCGGGCACCGGCCGACGGCGAGGCGCCCTTCAGCGCCCAGGCCGCCCTGATGGAGATGGCGCGCGGGGGCTGACCCCGCTCAGTGCCCCATCCCCGCCTTCTCGGCGAACTCCCGCAACGCTTCCTCGGCCTCGGCGGTGAGCTTCTCGGGCAGCGTGACGCTGATCGCCACCAGCTGGTCTCCGCGGCGGTCGCCCTTCGGAATCCCCTGACCCTTGATCCGGAACTTCCGGCCCGGCTGCGTGCCGGGCGGGATCCGGAGCATCACGCTCTTGCCCTCGATGGTGCGGACCTTGAGCCGCGTGCCCAGCACCGCCTGCACCATGTTGATGGGCACTTCGCAGAGCACGTCGAGTCCGTCGCGCTGGAAGAACCGGTCGGGCTGCACCTCGAAGGTGATGAGGAGGTCACCCGCCTGCGCCCCGGCCCGTCCGGGCTGGCCCTGCCCCTTGAGGCGCACCTTGGTGCCCGAATCGGTGGCGGGCGGCACGGTGATCATCACCTTGCGCTCGGTGCGCACCTCGCCGGCCCCGCGGCAGGTCGGGCACGGCTGGGACGGGATGGTGCCGCGCCCGCGGCAGCGCGGGCAGGGCCGGTTGACGGCGAAGCTCCCCTGGCCGAACGCGATCGTGCCGCGGCCGTTGCACTCCCCGCAGGTGGACAGCGTGGCCCCCGGCGCGGCACCGCTTCCGCTGCAGGTGCGACAGGGCTCGGTGACCGGCAGGGTGACCGGGATCTTCCCGCCCAGGGCGGCGACGCGGAACGGCACCTCGACCACGGCCTCGAGACTCTCCCCCCGCGCTTCCTCCTTGCGGCCGCGTCCGAAGATCGACGAGAAGATGTCGCCCAGGCCGAAGCCGCCGATATCGCCGATGTCGAAATCCTCGGGCGCGGGCCCGCCGCGCCCGGGCGCGCCCGCCCCCGGCTGCCGGCGCATCCCGGTGTCGAAGGCGCCGAGCCGCCGCATCTGGTCGTACTGTTTCCGCTTGTCGGAGTCGGAGAGGGTGGCGTGCGCTTCCGAGATCTCCTTGAAGCGCTCGGCGGCCTGCGCGTTGTCCGGGTTGGCGTCCGGATGGTACTGCTTGGCGAGGCGGCGGTAGGCCTTCTTGATATCCGCGGCGGATGCCGAATCCGGCACGCCGAGCACCTGGTAGAAGTCCTTCGCCGCCACGTCAGGCCTGGCCCGGATCGGAGTAGACCTGCACCCGCGCCGGCCTGACCAGGGCGCCCTTGAAGCGATAGCCCGTCTGGAACGTCGCGCTCACTCTGCTGGCCTGCGCGGCGTCCGGGGCGGGAATGACGGATACCGCTTCCTGCTCTTCCGGATCGAACGGCTGGCCGACCGGATCGACCCGCTCGACCCCGGCCGCCTCCAGCTCCTTGCGGAGCTTCCGGTCGATCAGGTCCACCGCCTCGTTGTACGCCTCGGGTGAACGCTCGGTCCCGGCGGCCGCGAGGCGGTCGAGGTCGTCGAGGACCTCGAGGAGGCGGGCGATGAAGGTGGCCTGGGCCCGATCGGTCAGCTCGCTGCGCTCCCGGGCGACCCGCTTCCTGTAATTGTCGAACTCCGCCGCGAGACGGAGGTGACGATCCCTCAGTTCCAGCAACTCCTGCTCCACGGCCGACGGTCCTGCGCCCGACGGGGCGAACTCGGCCTGGGTCGATTCGTCCCGCGAGGACGGCTCGGCCGACATGTCGGTCGAAGCGAGGTCGGCTTCCGGTTTCCTGTTCACATTGCACTCATCGGCAGTTGGTGGCCGAAAGATAACCCGGACCGGGCGGGGAGCGGGCCCTCCCCGGGACGCTCGCGACCGGTGCGCGGCCCGCCCAGTGTGCGCTGGATCATTGCCCGAGCGAGCCGGGCGGCCCATTCTTGGGCGAGTCTGCAGCGCGACCTGTACCTCCGGCCCGCGGTCGGCCGGCCAGTGGAGACCACATGCAAGCGACCGCGATCGCAGCCGGCCCTCCCGTCGCCGGCGCGCAGGACATCCTGACCCCCGAGGCACTCGCGTTCGTCGCGTCGCTCGCCGGCACCTTCGGCGGGCGAATCGAGGAGGCGCTCGCGCGCCGGGCCGCGCGGCGGCAGGCCTTCGCGCGGGGCGAGCGCCCCGATTTTCTCGCGGAGACGCGCAACATCCGCGATGGCGACTGGCGAGTGGTCGAGCCTGCGCCGGGCCTCCGCCGCCGCGTGGTGGAGATCACCGGGCCCGTGGACCGGAAGATGGTCATCAACGCCCTCAACTCGGGCGCCGACGTGTTCATGGCGGACTTCGAGGACGCGACCTCCCCGACCTGGCGGAATCTGGTGCAGGGCCACGTGAACCTGCGCGATGCCGTGCGCGGCGGGATCACCTACACCGATCCGGCGACCGGCAAGGATTACCGGCTGGGCGACCGGCGCGCGACGCTGGTGGTGCGCCCCCGCGGGCTGCACCTGCCGGAGCGGCACCTGCTGGTCCAGGGGCGTCCGGTGCCCGGCCCCCTGGTGGACTTCGGGCTCTACTTCTTCCACAACGCCCGGGAGCTGATCGCCGCGGGCGCCGGCCCGTACTTCTACCTCCCGAAACTGGAGAGCCACCTCGAAGCGCGCATCTGGAACGACGTCTTCGTGCACGCGCAGCAGGCGCTGGGTATTCCCGAGGGTACGATCCGGGCAACGGTCCTGATCGAGACGCTCCCCGCCGCCTTCGAGATGGACGAGATCCTGTACGAGCTGCGCGAGCACTCGTCGGGCCTCAACTGCGGCCGCTGGGACTACATCTTCAGCTTCATCAAGACCCTGCGCGACGACCCGGCGGCAGTTCTCCCCGACCGCTCGCAGGTGACGATGCTGCAGCCCTGCATGCGCGCCTATTCGCAGCTCGCCATCCGCACCTGCCACCGCCGCGGCGCGCACGCGATGGGCGGGATGGCCGCGCAGATCCCGGTCCGCGGCGACGACGCGGCCAACGCGGCGGCCTTCGAGAAGGTGCGCGCCGACAAGCTGCGCGAGGTGACCGACGGGCACGACGGCACCTGGGTGGCGCATCCGGCCCTTGTGCCCGTGGCGCGGGAGGCGTTCGAAGCGCACATGCAGGGCGACCACCAGATCGCCCGGCTTCGCGAGGATGTGGAGCCGCGCGCCGCCGACCTGCTGCAGGTGCCGGAGGGCACCCGGACCGAGGCCGGCCTCCGGCTCAACGTGCGGGTGGGCATCCAGTACATCGAGGCGTGGCTGCGCGGGCTGGGCGCCGTCCCCCTGTACAACCTGATGGAGGACGCGGCCACCGCCGAGATCTCGCGCACGCAGGTGTGGCAGTGGATCCGGCACGGGGCCGCGCTGGAGGACGGCCGGACGGTGACCCCCTCCCTGCTCGATGCGATCGTCGAAGAAGAGCAGCGCACCATCGCCGCCGAGATCGGCGCCGAGCGGGTGGCCGCGGGCCGCTTCCGCGAGGCAACGGCGCTGTTCACGAAGCTCGCCGCGGCGCGCGAGCTGGCGGAGTTCCTGACGCTGGGCGCCTACGACCTCCTCGAGGGAGACGACTCATGACCGGCATCACGCGTCCCTACACCGCCGCCGACGTCGAGCGGCTCCGCCCGTCGATCCGGATCGCGCATTCGCTGGCCGAGCACGGGGCGGCGCGGCTCCGGGAGCTGCTGGAAACGACCGAATACGTCGCCGCCCTGGGCGCCATGACCGGCGGCCAGGCGGTGCAGCAGGTGCGCGCCGGGCTCAAGGCCATCTACCTGAGCGGCTGGCAGGTGGCTGCCGACGCGAACCTGGCCGGCCACACCTATCCCGACCAGAGTCTTTACCCGGCCAACAGCGTGCCGCAGGTGGTGCGCCGGCTCAACCAGGCCCTCCTCCGCGCCGACGAGATCGACGCGGCCGAGGGCCGGCGCGGCGAGCGTGACTGGCTGGTACCGATCGTGGCCGACGCCGAGGCCGGCTTCGGCGGCCCGCTCAACGCCTTCGAGCTCATGAAGGCGATGATCGAGGCGGGCGCAGCCGGCGTCCATTTCGAGGACCAGCTCTCGTCGGAGAAGAAGTGCGGCCACCTCGGCGGCAAGGTGCTGGTGCCGACGGGCCACTTCATCCGCACTTTGGTGGCGGCCCGGCTCGCCGCCGACATCGCGGACGTGCCCACGCTCGTGATCGCGCGGACCGACGCGGACAGCGCCCGGCTGCTCACCAGCGACGTGGACCCGGCCGACGCGCCGTTCGTGACGGGCGAGCGCACGCCCGAGGGGTTCTTCCGGATCACCGGCGGGCTCGACTGCGCCATCGCCCGCGCCCTCGCCTACGCACCGTACGCGGACCTGCTCTGGTGCGAGACCTCGAAGCCCGATCTCGCCGAGGCGCGCACGTTCGCCGAGGCGGTGCGGGCGAAGTTCCCGGACCGCCTGCTGGCCTATAACTGCTCGCCCTCGTTCAACTGGAAGAAGAACCTCGACGACGCCACGATCGGGAAATTCCAGCGCGAGCTCGCGGCGATGGGCTATCGCTTCCAGTTCGTCACCCTGGCCGGATTCCACGCGCTCAATCACGGCATGTTCGAGCTGGCGAAGGCCTACGCGAGGCGCGGCATGTCGGCGTACTCCGAGCTGCAGCAGGCCGAGTTCGCATCGGAGGCGGACGGGTACACCGCGACGCGGCACCAGCGCGAGGTGGGCACCGGCTATTTCGACGAAGTCTCCCAGGTGATCACCGGCGGGCTCGGATCGACGCTGGCGCTGGAGGGATCCACCGAGAAGGCGCAGTTCTGATGCGGGGCGCCGCGCTCGCCCTGCTGGGCATGGCCGTCCCGGCCGCCCTCCCGCTCGCGGCGCAGGACACGCCGGTGAAGGCGGTTGTCGCGACCGCCAACTTGGCCTTCGTGGACGCCGCGGGCAACACCGACGTCACCACGCTGAGCGGAGACCAGCGGCTGGAATACACGCCGCCCGCAAGCGGCTGGAAGCTCGCCGAGTTCGCGTCGCTGGTGTACGGGAGAACCGACGGGGAGACGTCGGCCAACGCGCTCAAGCTGGGCGCCCGCGCCGACCGGGCAATCACCGGGCGCCTCAGCGCGTTCGGCGGCGCGAGCTACGAGCGGAACCGGTTCGCGGGGATTGCCCGGAGGTTCGAGGAGATCACCGGCCTCGCCTACAAGGTGGTGGACCTCCCGAAGGACCAGCTCGGCACCGAGCTGGGTGCCTCGTTCACGCAGCAGCGGAACCTCGACGGTGTGGACGACGGCTTCGTGGCCGCGCGGGCGGCCGCGTCCTACCGGCACCTCTTCACCGAGCATGCCTGGCTCCAGCAGCTGCTGGAGTTCCTGCCCAGCCTGGAGGACGGGGCGGACCGCCGCATCAACTCGGAAACGTCGCTGGTGGCCCCGCTGTCGGCCCGGTTCGCGGTGAAGGTGGGCTACACGATCCGGTACGACAACCTGCCGGAGCCCGGGTTCGAGAAGACCGACCGGGTCCTGAGCACTGGGGCTGCAGGCGACCTTCTAGCGCTCGCGCAGGCGCCCGAGCAGCAGCCGCAGCGCCGTCTGCGCCGCCCGGGCGCGGACCTCGGCGCGGGTCCCGAAGAACACGATCCGGGTGGCGCGGATGTCGCCCGCTATCGCGGTCGCGAACCACACGGTGCCCACCGGCTTTTCCGGGGTGCCGCCGCCGGGCCCGGCGATCCCCGTGACGGCGATGGACAGGTCGCCACCCAGGCGTTCCAGCGCCCCTTCCGCCATCCTCCGCGCGACCGTCTCGCTCACCGCACCGTGCCCCTCCACCAGGTCCGCGGGCACGCCGAGGAGGCGCGTCTTGGACCCGTAGGAATAGCAGACCACGCCGGACTCGACCACGTCGGAGCTGCCCGGCGTATCGGTGAGCCGGCCGCCCACGAGCCCGCCGGTGCACGACTCGGCCACGACGATCCGAAGCCCGCGCCGCCGTGCCGCCTCGAGCACGACGGCGGCCAGGTCGTCGGTGCCCTCGCCGTAGACCGCGTCGCCGGCGTGGCTCCGGATGCGTTCGGCGCCCCGCGCGAGGAGCGCATCCGCCTGCCCCGCGGGGAGCTGCCACGCGGTGATGCGGAGGTCCACCCCGGCCACGTCAGGCAGGTAGGCGAGGGAGAGCGGCGCGATGTCGCGCTCGATCTCGCCGAGCTGCTCGGCCAGCGCCGCCTCAGCGACGCCCGTGGTGCGCAGCAGGCGCGAGCGGACCACCAGCCCCGAGGCGCGGGGCGCCAGGCGGGGCACCACCTCGTGCTCCATGAGGTTGCGCATCTCGAACGGCACGCCGGGGAGCAGGATGGTAAGCCCCCGGCCGGCGTCCTCGAGCCAGAGGCCCGACGCGCTCCCCCAGCGGTTGGGCAGGACGGTGGCGCCGCGGGGCACCTCCGCCTGGGTGCGATTGCTCTCCACCGGCACGCGCCCGGCGCGTGCGTACCGCTCGACCAGCGCCTGCCAGAGGCCCTCATCGAAGTCGAGCGGCACGCCGTACAGGTCGGCGACGGTGGCCTTGGTGATGTCGTCCCGCGTGGGCCCCAGCCCGCCGGTGACGATGACGGCGCCGGTGCGCGCCAGCGCGTCCGCCACCCCATTCCGGATGGCGTCGCGCTCATCGGCCACGGAGGCGCGGTGCACCACCCGGATGCCCACGGCCCCGAGCTGCCGCGCGATCTCGGCGCCGTTGGTGTCCACGGTGAAGCCGAGGAGGATCTCGGTGCCGATGGTGACGAGCTCGATGTTCAAGCGGTCAGCGCGCCCGCTCGGAGAAGAGGTGCCGGTAGCGGTAGATGTAGACGGCGAAGGAGTAGATCGTGAGCAGCGTGGCGACGGCGAGGGCCACCGCCACGAAGCTGCCATGGAAGGTGTTCCAGAAGTCGGCGAAGCGGCTGCGCTCCCAGCCCATCGGCTTGCGGGCGTCGCGGAAGGCGAACCAGAGCATGATCGCGCCGATGAAGATGTTCTGGATGACGGTCTTGAGCTTCCCCGCCCCGTGCGCGGGAATCACCACGCCACGCCGCTGGGCCCACCAGCGGAAGGCCGTCATCGCCAGCTCGCGCCCGATGAGCAGGATGCACACCCAGAGCGGGATGCTGCCCCAGACCGGGATGTCGTAGAGGTCGTGGCGCTGGCGGGAGATCCAGTAGATGGGGACGAGCGTGGCGAAGAGGAGCAGCTTGTCGGCGATCGGGTCGAGCAGCTTGCCCAGGTCGCTCACCATGTTGCGGCTCCGGGCGAGGTAGCCGTCGAACACGTCGCTCACCGCGGCGATGACGAACACCACGAAGCAGATCAGCTTGGGCCAGTAGCCGTCGATGAACGGCAGCAGGGCGATGACCGGCGTGAAGCAGATCCGGACGATGGTGATGATGTTCGGGAGCGTCCACATGGGACCGCCTAGCCCAGGGTCTTGACGACGGCCTTGCTGATCGCCTTGAGCGTGTCGAAGACGCCCTCGCCGGTGGCGGCGACGGCCTCGAAGTGCGGAGCCCGCTCGATCCACTGGCCGTCCTGCTGCCACACCAGGTACTCGCCGGGATGGTCGGGATCCGGGAGCAGCCGCTGCCGCGCGGGCTCCTCGACCGGCCAGCCGGGATTGAGCGCCGCCTGCAGCTCCTCGAGGGGCGCCGCGTTGGGGAGGTCCCGCTTGTTGTACTGGATGGCGAACGGCAGCTTGGTCAGGTCGTAGCCGTGCTGGGTCATGTTGTCGTAGAGGTTCTGCATTGCCTCCACGTTGGCCTCCATGCGCTCGAGCTGGCTGTCGGCGACGAAGACCACGCCGTCCACGCCCTTGAGGATGAGCTTGCGGGAGGCGTTGTAGTAGACCTGGCCCGGCACCGTGTACAGGTGGAACTTGACCTTGAAGCCGCGGATGGTGCCCAGGTCCACCGGCAGGAAGTCGAAGAAGAGGGTGCGCTCGGTCTCGGTGGCGAGGGAGATCATCTTCCCGCGTGCCCCGGGGGCCACCTTGTTGTAGACGAACTCGAGGTTGGTCGTCTTGCCGCCGAGCCCGGGCCCGTAGTAGACCAGCTTGCAGTTGATCTCGCGGGAGGCGTAGTTGATCATCGACATGTGGACGGTTCCCCTCAGGCCCCGAAGAGTTTGTCGATCTCGTCTTCCGCCTCGCCCAGGAACCCGCTCTCGACCTGGGGTGCGCCCGCGTCGCTGTCGGCGCGGGAAAACATGTCCGTGAACACCTGGTTCAGCTCGTGCACGGCGGTGCGGACCCGCAGCTTGACCAGCCCGAGCGTCGTCGCGTTGTCGAACAGGACCACGAGGATGACCCGCCGCGCGATGTCGGCGAGGTACATCGACTCGCGCTCGCCCTGGTGGAAGAGCGCCCCGAACTCGGGCTCGCCGAGCATGCGGGCGAGCTGGTCGTTGGCGCTGAAGTCGGCTGCCGTGAGCGACGCGAACGCGGTGGGATCGAAGGTGACGGCCCCGCCGACCGTGGCCACCAGCTGCCCGGTGCGGTCGACGATCAGCGCGGTGCGCGCGCTCGACTCGCGGAGGAACTCGGAGAGGATCCCGTCGATGCGGCGGGAGTCCTCCTCGCGGAACGACCAGCTGGACGCACCCGACATTCCCACCGCCTATGCGAAGGACGCCTGCAGGCGCCGCAGGAGGGCTTCCCCGCGGCGGCGCAGCATCGGCTGCGGCTCCCAGGCGACGTAGTCGCGGAGCAGCCGCACCGATTCCACGTCGCGCTGGCCGGCCAGGAACCCGAGCGCGGCCATGCGCTCGAGCGGATGCCGGCTGAACAGGTCACGCCGGTGCCGCTCGAAGCGCTGCTGCGCGAGGTACCACCCCGCGAGGGCGCCGAGCGCCACCGTTCCCGCGAAGAGCCAGCCGCGCGAGCGCATCAGTGCACCTCCTGGCGCGCCACCAGCGCATGCGCCAGCGTCACGCCGTCCACGTATTCGAGGTCACCGCCCATGGGCAGGCCCCGCGCCAGCCGGGTGACCCGCACGGGCGTCCCGGCCAGCAGCTGCTGGATGTAGGTGGCCGTCACTTCCCCTTCCATCGACGGATTGGTGGCGAGGATGACCTCGTGCACCGCGCCCTCGCGCACCCGGTCGAGGAGCCCGGCGATCCGGAGCGCCTCCGGGCCGATGCCGTCGAGCGGCGAGAGCCGCCCGCCCAGCACGTGATAGCGCCCCCGGAATCCGGTGGCGCGGTCCACCACCGACACGGCCGCGGCATCTTCCACCACGCAGAGCACGGCGGGATCGCGGCGCGGGTCGCGGCAGATGTCGCAGCGCTCGGCCTCGGTCAGGTTGCCGCACTCGGCGCAGGGGCGCACCCGCTCCGCCACGGCGGCAAGCGCGCGCCCGAGCGACGTCACCTGCTCGGGCGGCTGCTGGAGAAGATGGAACGTCAGGCGCTGCGCGGTCTTGCGGCCGATGCCGGGCAGGCGCGACAGCTCGGCGATCAGGTCGTCGATCGCGCTCACCGAATCAGAACGGCACGGGGAAGGTCGGGCCCTGCACCTTGCGCATCTCCGCCTGCATCACCTCCGCGGCGCGGCGCTGCACCTCCGCCACCGCCGCGAGCACGAGGTCGGAGAGCAGCTCGGCATCGCGCCCTTCGAAGGCGGCGGGGTCGATCCGCACCGAGCGGACCGTGCCCTGCCCATCGGCCACCACGTGCACCATCCCGCCGCCGGCGGCGGCCTCGATGGTGCGCTGCGCGAGCTCCGTCTGGAGCTGCTGCAGCCGGCCCTGCATCTGCTGGCCGATCTGGAAAAGCTGCTGGTAGTCTGCCATGAATCCGTTCCCGGGCGCCCTGCAGGCGCCCCACAGCTTAGACGGCACCGTGAAGCGCCGCAACCCGCTTCACGACTATTCGACGATCTCCAAATCTAACTCATCCGCCGCGGCGTCGAGGGCCGGATCCCGGCTGCGGAGCCCCTTGAGCCGGGCCGAGCGCATGCCGGACTCCGAGAGCCTGCGGGCCGGCTCTCCCGCATCGGTGCCGGTGTCCGCGGCCACGTCCACGCGCAGCCGCACCGGCGCGCCGACCAGGCGCTCCAGGGTCTCCTCAACCGTCGCGGCCTGCTTTTCCAGGCGCTCGTGCGCGAGCGGATTGGGCTCGCCCAGGACGACCCGGACCAGCGGCGGCTCCACGGCAGCAGGCCGTGTCACGGCCAGCGCCTCGCCGAGGAAGCGGCTGCGCTCGCGCACCGCGGATACCACGGCCCCCCAGGCGCCCTGGAGCCCGTCGAGGGTAAAGGGGATCTGCAGTCCCGCTGCCTGTGCCAACGCGGGCGGCGAGGCGCCCTGGGCGGCCGAAGCGGGCGGCAAGGGGCCCTGGGCAGCCGACGAGCCGCTCTGGGCAGTCGGAATGCCCGGTGACGCGCCCCGGGCCAGCGGAACGGCCGGCGACGAGCCTCTGGCGCCCTGAGCGGCCGGCGAGGCGCTCTGGCCGGCCAGCGTCGTCCGAAGGGCGTCAAGCGTGGCCGCTGCTGCTTCCGGAGCTTCTGGAGGCGGCGCAGGCTGCCGGGCCGCCGGCGCGCCTTGCAGGCGCTGGGCGGGCGCGCCTGAGCCCGGCGGGGCCGATCCGGGCGCCCCGCCCCGGATCACCTGCTCGAGGTCCACGATGCGGTCGAGCATTGCCCAGCGGAGCAGCAGCGTCTCGGCGACCAGGCGCGGGTTCACGCTCCGGCGGATGGCCTGCTCATTTTCGGCGAGCAGGCGGAGCATCCGCAGCACGTCGCCGGCGGCCAGCTGCTCGCGATAGCGCTCGAGCAGCGCGCGCGCGGCCTCGGTCAGCCCTTCCGGGCGAGCACCCACCTGCACCATGAGCAGCGCGCGCAGCATTTCGGCGGTGCCGTTCAGGAACTCGCCGAGATCGGCGCCGGATTCCATCAGGCGATCCACCAGGGGAAAGACCCCGGCGGGCCGCCGGCTCGCCACGATGTCGAGCACGTCCGCGAACAACTCGTCGTCGGCGAGGCCGAGCGTTTCGCGGACTCGCGCGGCGGTGACGGCGCCGTCGCCGAAGCTCAGGCACTGGTCCAGCACCGAGAGCGCGTCGCGCATGCCGCCGTCGGCATGCCGGGCGATGAGCGTGAGCGCGTCGTCGTCCGCGGCGATCCCCTCGGCATCCAGCACGGCGCGGAGCCGTTCCCGGATGGCGCCCGGCCCGATGCGCCGGAAGTCGAACCGCTGCAGCCGCGACATGACGGGGGCGGCGGTCGCGGCGATCTTCTGCGGCTCGGTGGTCGCGAAGACGAAGACCACCCGCGGCGGCGGCTCCTCGAGGATCTTGAGCAGCGCGTTCCACGCCTCGCGGGTGAGCATGTGCGCTTCGTCCACGATGTAGACCTTGTAGTGCCCCTCCTGCGAGGCGGAGTACATCGCCCGCTCGCGCAGGTCGCGCGCGTCGTCCACGCCGCGGTTGCTGGCGGCGTCGATCTCGATGACGTCGAGGTTGGCGGACCCGTTCCAGATTCGCAGGCAGCTCTCGCACTCGCCGCACGGGTCACCTTCGGCGTCCCGGTTGGGGCAGTTGAGCGCCATGGCGAGGATGCGCGCGGCCGTCGTCTTCCCCACCCCTCGCGGGCCGGTGAGCAGGTAGCCGTGCCCCACTCGCCCGCGCGCCACGGCGCCCCGCAGCACGGCGGCCACGTGATCCTGGACCAGCAGATCGGCAAAGCGCTTGGGACGGTATCGGCGCGCGAGGGCGATGGACATGGGGACGGGGGGTCGGGACGGTCGGGACGGTCGGGACGGTCAGGACGGTCGGGACGGTCGGGAAAGAAAAGTGCCCCAGGCTCCCCGAAGCGACACCGGGCATCGCTTAGCGCTGCT
>CAMLLJ010000001.1 GCA_946480845.1 uncultured Gemmatimonadota bacterium | reverse complement strand
TCTTTCCCGACCTGAACGCGGCCAACATCTGCTACAAGCTGCTCGGCCGGCTCGGGGGCGCACAGGCCATCGGCCCGATCCTGGTCGGCCTCGCGGCGCCGGTCCACGTCCTGGAGCGCGACTCCGGGGTGGACGACATCGTCAACATGGCGGTCATCGCCGCGGTGGATGCGCAGGAGCGCCGCCGCCGTGCGCTGGAGCCCGCCTCCACTTAGCAGCGCTGCGCGCACCGGAGCCTATGAGCACCCCGACGAAGGCCGCCCGCCCCGACAAGTCCGCCCCGTCCGACCACGGGCTCCGGCCGCGGACGACCCACGCGAACCTGATGGCGAGCGAGCTGGTGGAGCAGGCCGTCCGCCGCGACGAGGGCCGGCTCACCGACCACGGTGCGTTCGCCTCGGTCACCTCGCCGCATACCGGGCGCTCGGCCAAGGACAAGTTCGTGGCGGACGAGCCGTCGTCGTCGGGGCAGATCTGGTGGGAGAAGAACGGGAGAATGGACGCCGCGGCCTTCGACCGGCTCCACGAGGCGGTACTGGCACACCTGAACAGCCAGGAGCTGTTCGTGCAGGACCTCTTCGGCGGGGCCGACCCGGCGCACCGGCTCCCGGTCCGCTTCTACACTCCCAACGCCTGGCATGCGCTCTTCGTGCGCAACATGTTCATCCGCCCCGAGGCGGCGGACCTCGCCGGGTTCACTCCCCGCTTCACCGTGCTGCACGCGCCCGAGTTCCAGGCCGATCCGGCGGCCCACGGCTGCCGCTCCAACACCGTGATCGCGCTCAACTTCGCGAAGCGCCTGATCGTCATCGCGGGCACCCGCTACGCCGGCGAGATGAAGAAGTCGATCTTCACGGTGCTCAACTACCTGCTCCCGCAGCAGGGCGTGCTCCCGATGCACTGCTCCGCCAACATCGGGCCGGACGGGGACACCGCGGTCTTCTTCGGCCTCTCCGGCACCGGCAAGACCACGCTTTCCGCGGACCCGAGCCGCCAGCTCATCGGCGACGACGAGCACGGCTGGAGCGACCACGGCGTCTTCAACTTCGAGGGCGGCTGCTACGCCAAGGTGATCCGGCTCCGCGCCGAGACCGAGCCCGAGATCTTCGCGGCGACGCAGATGTTCGGCACCGTGCTCGAGAACGTGGTGACCCACCCGACCACGCGCGCCGTGGACTATGACGCCGACTCGATCACCGAGAACACCCGCGCCTGCTACCCGATCCACTACATCCCGAACCACGTGCCCAGCGGCATGGGCGGCATCCCCAGGAACATCGTGTTCCTGACGGCCGATGCCTACGGCGTCCTGCCGCCGATCGCGCGGCTCACGGCCGAGCAGGCGATGTACCACTTCCTCTCGGGCTATACCGCCAAGGTCGCCGGCACCGAGCGCGGCGTCACCGAGCCCTCGGCGACGTTCTCGAGCTGCTTCGGTGCGCCGTTCCTGCCGCTGCCGCCGGGGGTCTATGCGAAGATGCTGGGCGAGCGGATCCAGCAGCACGGCGTCCGGGTCTGGCTGGTGAATACCGGCTGGACCGGCGGCCCCTATGGCACCGGCTCGCGCATGAAGCTGACGCACACCCGGGCCATGGTCCGCGCGGCGCTGGCCGGCGCGCTCGACCACGTCTCCTATACCCGGGACCCGGTGTTCGGCATCGAAGTGCCGGACAGCGTCCCCGACGTGCCGGCCGCCGTGCTCACGCCCCGCGGGACCTGGAGCGACGGCGCGGCCTATGACGCCCAGGCGAAGAAGCTCGCGGGGATGTTCCGGGAGAACTTCGCCCAGTTCGCGTCGCAGGTGGATGCGAAGGTGGCCGAGGCGGGGCCGGCCTAGCCGGGGGTGGCACTCCCCGACCTCGACGTCATCAGGGACCCGCTCTGGGACAACATCCGCCTGGACCGGCCCGCGCAGCTCGTGCTCGACACGCCGGCCGTCCAGCGCCTCCGCTACATCCGCCAGCTGGGCCACGCCTTCCTCGTCTATCCCGGCGCCACGCACACCCGCTTCGAGCATGCGCTCGGCGCCTATCATCTGACCCGCCGGGCGCTCGCGGCGCTCGATGAGCGCGGTGCGCTCGCCGGCGTCACCGAGCGCGAGTGCCTGGGCCTCCGGCTCGCGGCACTCCTGCACGACATCGGGCACTACCCGTTCTCGCATGCGCTGGAGGAGGCGGGTTTTCCGTCGCACGAGGCGCAGGGCGCGGCGCGGCTCGCCGAGGGGGAGCTGGGCCGGCGGCTCGCCGAGATCGGCGGCGCCGAGCTGCCCGCCGAGGTCGGCCGGCTGATCCAGGGGCGGAGCGCGAGCCCGCTGCAGGGCCTGATCTCCGGGTCGCTCGACCTCGACAAGATCGACTACCTGAGCCGGGACGCGCACATGTGCGGGGTGCCCTATGGCACGGTGGACGTGGACCGCCTGCTGTCCACGCTCACCATCGTCGAGGCCGACGGCGGCGGCCGCGAGCTCGGGGTGCACGAGAAGGGGCTGAGCGCCCTCGAGTCGCTGCTCTTCGCCAAGTACCAGATGTACCGGAACGTCTACTGGCACCACGCGGTGCGCTCCGCCACCTGCATGTTCAAGCGGGCGGCGCGCGTGGCGGTGCGGGAAGGGATCGTCAGCGAGGGGGCGATCGCCGATCTCACCGACGACGCCTTCATGGAGCTGCTGGTGTCCCGGTCGAAGAGCCCGCTCGCCCGCGCCGTCAGGGAGCGGCGGCTCTTCAAGCGCGCGCTCGACCTGCCGGCCAGCGACGTGCCGGGCGAAGGCGAGGCGTGGGTGGAGGACCCGGCGCGCCTGGAGGAGGTGGAGGACGCGGTGGCCGCCGAGTGCGGCCTGGCACCGGGCGAGCTGCTGATCGACTTCCCGGCCCGGGCGTCGATGCTGGCGGTGGACCTGCCGCTGGTGACGCGCGCCGGCGAGATCGAACGCCTGACCGACGCGGGGCGGGCCGGGCAGCTGGGCCTGCCCCGCGTGGCCGACGAGCTCTATCGCAGCGCCCGCCGGCTCAGGGTCTTCGTGGCCAGGCCGCCGGCCAGGGCGCCCGACATGGTGCTCGGCCTGGTGGCGGGCCGCCCCGGGTCAGGCCGCTGACGGCCCCTTCGGATCAGCGCCCGAGCAGCAGCTCCGTCCGCGCGTAGATCAGCCGCCCGTTGTACCCGAACGGCGATGCCGCGGCCCAGGGGAAGATGCCGAAGCTGTTCAGCTCGCTCGCGCGGTCCGGATAGGTGTCGAACAGGTTCCGCGCGCCCACCGACAGCCCGAGCTGCGGCAGGATCCGGTAGCCGAGCTCGACGTCCACCAGTCCCTTCCCGCCGTACTCCTCGCGGCAGTCGTCGCAGAACCCCGGCTGGGCCGAGGCGAAACCGCCGAAATACGAGCCGCGCACCAGGGTGCGTAGCCGCCCGGCCGACCAGATCGCGGTCAGCGTTCCCCGCCATTCCGGGCGCTCCTCCTCGATGCCCACTTCCGTGACCACGTCCAGCAGTCCGGGCTCCTCGGATCCCGCGAGAACCGCGGGAAGCGGGTCGACCCTGAGAATGCGGTTCTGCGTGTAGTTGGCGCTGCCGAGGAGATCGAGCATCCCGTTCCCGGCCGGGAAGCGGATGGCTGCCGTGAAGTCCACGCCCTGCGTGCGGGTGTCGAGGCCGTTGGTGAAGTACTGGACCCCGCCCACGTCCGAGAACCCGCCGCCGGCCAGGATACCCAGCGTCACCGGGTCGTCGAAGGTGGCGCCGAGGAGGATCCGGTCGTCAATCCGGATGTTGAAGTAGTCCGCCGTGAGCGTGACGTTGTCCACCGGTGTCAGCGCAAACCCGGCGCTCAGGCTCACCGACGTCTCGTCCTTGAGCGGCACGGCCCCGAGGAGCTGGGCGGCGGGGTGGTCGACCGGGAAATTGCCCACCTGCACCGGCACCGGCCGGCCCAGGTCCTCGTCGAAGATGAAGTTCGTGTTGATCTTGCTGAAGTGGCTCTGGCTCAGGCCGGGCGCGCGGAACCCGGTGCTGCCCGCGGCGCGGAGGGTCACCCGCCGCGACGGCTGCAGCCGGAGCGCGAGCTTGCCGGTGAGGCGCTCGCCGAAGTCGCTGTAGTTCTCGAAGCGCCCGGCGACATTGACCAGGAGGCTCGGCACCGGGTACGCCTCGATATCCGCATACACTCCGACGTTGGTGCGGTCCTCGTCGGTCTCGTCGGACGGGCTGAAGCCCGGGAAGACCTGCGACCCGGCCGTGGTCTCGCCACCGTTCTGGCTGGGGCTCCCGCCGTACACGTAGGACGCCAGCTCCCCCGCCGTGATCGCGTAGCGCTCGCGCCGGAACGCGGCGCCCACGGCGACGTTGATCGGCGCCTGCAGGCCGATGTCCAGCTCCCGGGCCGCGTTGGCGCCAAGGATGAACTCGTCGCGCTCGACGCGGCCGGCATCAAAGGAAGTCTGGTTGGGAATGCCGGGGTCGTCCGCATTGCCCAGGATGCCGTCGACGCCGGGCGCACAGGCGACATCGAGGCAGGGCCCAAGCGAGGCGTTCAGCGTGTTGGTGAGGTCGTAGTCGAAGGTGTTCCTGCCGAACGACGCCCCGAAGTCGAACGACGTGCCTCCCGCCGCGCCGCGGAACCCGCCGGCCGCGGAATAGTCCTTGACGTCAGGGTCGAACGTCGGCAGGAAGCCGAGCGGGTAGATCTCCAGCCAGTTCGCATCTCCCTCCGCATACCGGCGGTACCCCTGGCCGGTGCCCTGCCGCGTCGCGAATCCGCCGAAGGCATACACCTCCCCGGTGCCCGCGTCGTTGAGCGCCATGCGGAAGTTGGCCATCGTCATCAGGTCCTTCGACAGGCCGTCGCCCCAGTGGTGATTGGGCTGCTCCACGGGGTTGTTCTTGGTGATGACCTGGCCGTCCTCGTCGATCTCGTCCTCGATGCCGGTGATGCTGTTCTCGAAGGGGTCGGCGAAGGCGCGGTTGGTCGGCTCCCGATGGCGGTATTCGGCGAACAGCCCGAGCGAGCCGCGGCCGAAGCCGAGCCCGACGCCGCCATTCACGTCGATCGCATTGCCGTCGTCCGGGAAGATGCGGGTGACGTACCGCCCCGCTTCGGCGTTCAGGAACGGCGTGAACGCCCCTTCCTTGAGCACCAGGTTGACGACGCCGGCGATGGCATCCGACCCGTACTGCGCGGACGCGCCGTCGCGCAGCACCTCGATCCGGTCGATGGCGCCGGCGGGAATGGCGTTGAGGTCGACGCCGCTCGAGCCGGCGCCCATGCCGTAGGCGAAGTTGTTCATCAGCGCCGTCTGGTGCCGGCGCCAGCCGTTGATCATCACCAGGGTGTGGTCGGGGCTCAGCCCGCGCAGCGTGAAGGGCCGGACCACGTCGTTCGCGTCGGTGACGCTCTGGCGCGGGAAGTTGACCGAGGGCGAGAGCGACTGGAGGATCTGGCTCGTCTCCGTCGAGCCCTGCCGCGCGATCACCTCGGCCGTATAGACGTCCACCGGCACCGCCAGCTCGTCCGCGGCGGTGTGCCGCCCGCGCGACCCGAGCACGACATTGATCGGCGCGAGCTGGACCGGGGCCCGGGCCAGGGAGAAGTCGTGGCTCGCCGTCCCGCCCGGCGCCACGTCCACCCGTGCGCTGGCCGCCGTGTAGCCGATCAGGCGCACCCGGATGGTGCGGGTGCCGGGCGGCACACCGCGCAGCACGTAGTCGCCGCTGCCGTCGGTCGTGGCACGGATGGCGGTGCCGTCCACGGTGACCGCGGCCCCGTCGAGCGCAGCGCCTGCCGTGGTGGCGACGCGGCCCTGCACCGACCCGGACTGGGCGGCGAGCGGAAGGGCGAGGATGACGGGAAGGATGGCGGAAAGAACCAGACGGACAGGACGTCGCATGGTCGGCCTCGGCGTGGGAGCTACTCCCACATACGGCGGGCCGGGCGGCGCGTCAAGAGTGCGGACCCTTCAGCGGGCGCTCGCGGCCCCCCCGGTGACGGCCGGGTGCTCGCCGGTGGCGGCGGCCGATTCGATCTTCACCACGATCGCCGTGATGTTGTCGAGGCCGCCACGCCGGTTGGCCTCGGCGATCATCTTGTCCACCCACTTCTGCGGCCCGCCCTCGGACTGGAGGATGCGGGTCAGGTGCTCGTCCTCGAGCATCCCGGTCAGGCCATCCGAGGCGAGCAGGACGAGGTCCCCGCTCAGCAGGTTGCCGAAATAGACGTCGGGCGTCACCTCCATGCCCGCGCCCACGCAGCGCGTGATCACGTTGCTGTACGGGTGCACCCGCGCCTGCTCGGGAGTGAGCAGCCCGGCGTCGACCTGTTCCTGGACGTAGGAATGGTCCTTGGTGAGCTGGAGCATCTGGTTGTTGCGGAGCAGGTAGGCCCGGCTGTCGCCCACCTGGCCGATCAGGTAGCGGTTGGGCAGGAGCGCCAGCACGGTGACGGTGGTGCCCATCCCGCGCTTGTCGTGCTCGGCGAGGGTGCGGCTGAAGATGGCCTCGTTCGCCGCGCGGATCGCCTCGCGCATCTTCTCGCCGACCTGCTCGTCGGACTGGCCCCGCAGCGAGCCCAGCGTGCTGGAGATGATGCGCACCGCCATCTCGCTCGCGACTTCACCGGCGGCATGCCCCCCCATGCCGTCCGCCACGATGAAGATGCCGCGGTCGGACAGCATGAGGTAGTTGTCTTCGTTGCCGGATCGGACGATGCCGACGTCGGTCCGGGCTGCGCAGGTGAAGTGCACGAGGCTCCGCTATCGCTTCAGCATCAGGTAGGCGGCCAGCGCGATCGCCACGACCACCAGCGCGACCAGCACGAAGAGGGGCGCGCGGCTGGGCGCGGGGGGAGCCGGGCGCTTCGAGCGCGCGGGCCGCGGCGGCCGGGGCACTTCCGCCGCCGGCGGCATGCCGTTGTCGGCCACGGGAACCGGGCTCGCCGCGGCAGTGGTGATGCCGCTCATCACCCTGGTGCGATCCAGCCCCGGCCCGATTGCCTCGTCCACCGGCTCGAAGAGCGCCGCCACTTCGCCGAACCGCAGGGTGGCTCCGGGGCTGAGCGGAATCTCGCCGCGCACCATCTCCCCGTCCACGAAGGTGCCGTTGGTGGAGCCAAGGTCGGAGAGCATCCACACCCCGCCGCGGGACTGGAGCTTTGCGTGCATGGTGCTGACGCTGGGGTCCGGGATGACGATGTCGTTGTACTCGGCCCTCCCGACGTTGGCCACCGGGACCCGGACCTGCATGCGCTCGCCCTTGAGCGGGCCGCTGCGAACCAGGAGCGAGGCCAGCGGTGCGCTGGCGGCGGGGGCCTTCGGCGCGGCGGCGTCGGGCTGGAAGGCGGGGAGGCCGAAGAAGGTGTCGCGGAGCTGCTGCTCGGCGCCCAAAGGCGGCGGCAGCGGATGGGTATCGGTGTCGGGGTCGGCGTGAAAGCGGAACTCCTCGTCGCCCATCCGGATCACGTCGCCGCGGCCGAGGCGGCGCTCGCCGCGCACGCGCTCGCCGTTCACCAGGCTGCCGTTGGCGCTCATGTCGGCCAGCCAGTAGCCGTCGCCGCGGAGCTGGACCTCGGCGTGGCGGCGCGAGACGTCGCTGCCGGAGACCACCACGTCGGCCGAGGCCTCCCGGCCGAAGACCAGGGGCCGGACCCCGACCTTGTACTCCCGCCCGTCGGTCAGCGAGACGATGCGTCCCCCGGTCATGAGCCGCGGGGGAGCCCCCTCCGAGCCCGCCGGGTCGTCCGGCAGCTCGATGGCACGCAGGAGCTGGGTACTGCCGGCCCGCTTCTGGTCCACCACGAGGATCTCCTGCCCTGCGATGTGAAGCTTGTCCCCGTGCAGGAGCGGCGTGGGCTCGGGTCCGAGCCGCACGCCGTTCACGAGGACTTCGGCACCGGAGACCGCGCGCACGGCGGCCGAGCCGTCGGCCCAGCCCTGCACCACGGCATGACGAGGCGCTACCCCTTCCCCGGTCAGCGGGAGCAGCGCCTCGTCATCGGAACCGACAATCATCTCTCCAGCGGCAACCGGATACCGTTTGCCGCCGAGCTCAAGAACCAGCATCCGGTACCGTAGGTGGATGTGTATTGCCGCGGTCCGTCCAAACGTATCCGCTCCTCACCTAAGGGCGCAAGCGAGCGCGGGTTAGGGCGCGCTAGGCGGTCCGCTGCCCCCCGCCACCCTGCGCCTGGAGCAGGTACAGGCGCTGGTACAGGCCCCGGGCGGCGAGCAGGCTCCGGTGCGTTCCCCGCTCCCGGATCTCCCCCTGATGGAAGACGAGGATCTCGTCCGCATGGAGGATGGTGCTCAGCCGGTGCGCCACCACAATGCTGGTGCGCCCGGCCATCAGCGTCCCGATCGCCTGCTGGATCTGGGCCTCGGCTTCGGCATCCACGGAGCTGGTGGCCTCGTCGAGCAGGAGGATCGCCGGGTCCAGCGCCAGGGCCCGGGCAAAGCTCAGCAACTGCCGTTCCCCGACACTCAGGCTCCGGCCCCGCTCCCCGAGCCGGTGCCGGTACCCCGACGGCAGCCGGGCGATGAAGCGGTCCGCGCCCACCCGCTCGGCCGCTTCGCGGGCCCGCGCCTCGGGGATCGGCGCGTCCAGCACCAGGTTGTGCACGATGTCGCCGGCAAACAGGAAGAGGTCCTGCTGGACGAAGCCGATCAGGCCACGCAGCGTCGCGGTCGGGAGGTCGCGGATGTCCACCCCGTCGATGGTGATCCGGCCCCGCTCGGGCTCGTAGAAGCGGAGCAGCAGGCTGATCACCGTGGTCTTCCCCGCCCCCGTGTGCCCGACCAGCGCCAGCGTCCGGCCCGGTGCTGCCGTGAACGACACGTCCCGCAGCACCCAGGGGCCGCCGGGTGAGTACCGGAACCAGACTCCCTCGAACTTGACCTCGCCCCGCACCGGCTCGGGGAGCGCGGAGGGCGCGGCCGGCTCGGCCACGGTGACCGGCTCGTCCAGGAGCTGGAAGATCCGCTCCGAGGAGGCCATGGCGCCCTGCAGCAGGTTCACCTTTTCGGAGAGGTCCTGGAGCGGCTGGAAGAACCGGCGCGAAAGCTGGATGAAGGCAGCGAGCGTGCCCACGGTCAGCGTACCACCCAGGCTCCGGAGCCCGCCGTACCAGAGCATCAGCGCGAGTGCCAGCGCGGCGAGGAACTCGACCACCGGGAAGAAGACGGCGTAGACCGTGATGGAGCGGAGGTGCGCGTCCAGGTGGTCGCGGTTGAGCCGGTCGAAGGCCGCGGCCTCCGCGTCCTCGCGGCCGAAGAGCTGCACCACGCGCATCCCGGAGAGGTGCTCCTGCAGGAAGCTGTTGATGCGCGCGAGGCGGACCCGGATGTCGCGGAAGGCGCCGCGGACGGCATGGCGGAAGACCGTCGCGACCCCCCAGACCAGCGGGATCACGGCGAACGCGGCGAGGGCCAGCTTCCAGTCGAGCGCGAGCATCATCGCCATGATGGCGACGAGGGTGAAGAGATCGCCGAAGACGGTGACCAGCCCCGAGGAGAAGAGCTCGTTCAGCGTCTCCACGTCGCTGGTCACCCGCGTCATCAGGCGGCCCACCGGGTTCCGGTCGAAGAAGGCGATGCTGAGCCGCTGCAGCCGGTCGAAGAGCTCGAGCCGGAGCGACACCATCACGCGCTGGCCGATCGTCGTCGTGATCAGCGCCTGGCCGTATTCGGTGACGAACTCCAGGAGGAGCGCGGCGAGGAAGGTGCCGGCGAGCGTGGCGAGCAGGCCGGCATCGCGCGCGGGGATGGCGACGTCGAGTGCGTACTGCGTGAGCCACGGCCCGACCAGCGCCAGCCCCGCGGAGCCCAGCAGCAGCACCAGGGCGGCGGCGGCGAGCCAGCCGTGCGGCCTCAGGTAGCGGAGCAGGCGCCCGAGCAGGCGGGCGTCGTAGGCGCGGTCGAGCGGCTCCTCGGCGTGCAGCGCAGTCCCCATCCGGCGCCTAGGCGGCCGCGGCGCCGGGTGGCCGCTGCTCGGCGGGAGGCGGGCCGCCGAAGCCCTTCAGTCCCTTGCGCACCCAGTGGGAGAAGACCACGAACCCGAAGCCCACCGTGAAGTAGGTCAGGATCATCCGCCAGATCAGGGTGTACAGCGGCGTCAGCGCCTTGGGGACGTACACCGACATCACCGCCGCCGACATCAGCTCGGCGATGCCGGAGGCCCCCGGCGTCGGCGCAAAGTACAGCAGGAATGTGATCAGGGTCTGCAGCAGCAGGACGTCCACGAAGGGTGCATCTATGCCGAGGGCGCGGAGCGTGACGTAGCCCGCGAGCAGCTTGTTGGCGTGCGACGGACCGGAGATGATCGTGCACCAGAGCACGGCGAGCCAGCCCCGCGGGGTGTTGAGCGTGACGAGGTGGCCGTGGGCCTCGTCGAGTCCCGCCCGGATCGCCTCGACCCGCGCGGCGACGCGCGCGCTCCGGGCGCCCGCCCAGCCCGCGACGCGCTGCAGCAGGTCACGCACCAGGCGGGGGAAGACCATTACCGCCACCAGCAGGACGCCGAGGCCGGCGAAGACCCCGAGGCTGCCGAGGAAGAGGTCGTAGAGGGAGAGGCCGAGGACGTTGCCGCGCTCGCCGAGCGACCGGCCGGCGGCCGCGACGATGGCGAGCGGCCCGGCGATCGCGAAGAAGGCCACCGTGCCCACGAACCCCATGAGCGCCGCGGTGGCGGCCACCGGCAGCGGCACGCCGTAGCGCCGCATGGTGTACATCATCATCGGCGCCGAGCCGGACTGCAGCGGCGTGATGTACGCGGCCCAGGCGCTCATCCCGCCGGCCAGGATCAGCCCCTTGAGCGGCGGCCTGGGCATCAGCTCCCGCGCCACCACCCAGAGCCGGAGCCCACCCCCGATCCAGTCCATCGCGGCGAGCCCGACGCCCGCAAGCACCCAGCCCCAGTGGACGCGCTGGAGCCCGGCCACGAACGCGCCGAGGTTGTTGCCGTAGAGCAGCGTCAGCGCGAAGCCGAGCAGCGACGCGACCGCGAAGATCTCGAAGCCGCGCAGCAGCACTTTCGGCGTGAAGAACTTGGCCATGGATGCCCAAAGGTAGCGTCCGGCTGTGGCTTACGCCTCCCCGACCGAAGCTTTCCCGAAGCCGGGCGAGCCGCTATCCTTCGCGCGTGTCCGTCATCCGCATCGTCAACGCCCGCCAGCACAACCTGAAGGGCGTCACCATCGACCTGCCGCACCGCGCGCTCATCGTCGTGACCGGCCCGTCCGGCTCGGGGAAGAGCTCGCTCGCGTTCGACACGATCTACGCCGAGGGGCAGCGGCGCTACATCGAGTCGCTCTCGACCTACGCCAAGCAGTTCCTCGACCGGATGCCGAAACCGCTGGTGGACCGGCTGGAGGGGCTGGCGCCCTCGATCGCGATCGAGCAGCAGGCGCCCACGATGTCGAGCCGCTCGACGGTGGGCACCGCCACCGAGGTGTACGATTTCCTGCGGCTCTTCTGGGCGCGGGTGGGCCGCTGCTGGTGCCGGGTGTGCGGCGCCCCGGTGCGGCGCGACACCCCGGAGAGTGCCGCCGCGGAGCTGTCCGCCGCCGCGACCGGCCGCCTGATGGTCACCTTTCCCCTGCCCGCGTCCGCCCGGCTGAGCCACGGGGCCATCGTCGAGAACCTGCGCGCGCTCGGCTTCGTCCGCGTGCTCGCCGCGGGCGCGCCGCTCCACCTCGAGGAGCTGCCGGCCGGCTGCGACCTCGCCGCGGAGAGGGACCTGCTGGTGATCGTGGACCGGCTTGCCGCCGGCCCCGGCTCCGATGCGCGCATGCGTGAGGCCATCGCGACGGCCTTCGCCGAAGGAGAGGGGATCGCCGTCGGCGTGCACGAGTCCGGCCGGCTCCGGTTCACCGAGTTCGCGGCATGCAGCCGCTGCGATACGCCGGCCGCGTCGGTCACCCCGGCGCTCTTCTCCTTCAACAACCCGCGCGGCGCCTGCCCCGCCTGCAACGGGTTCGGCGCCACGCTGGAGTACGCCGAGTCGCTGGTGGTGCCCGACCCGGAGTGCAGCATCGCGGGCGGCGCGATCGATCCGTGGACCAAGCCGCGCTACGAGGCGCGCCGGAAGCTGCTCCTCGACACGGCGCGCGCGCTGGGCGCCGACCCGACGGTGCCCTGGCGGCGAATCAAGGCCGCGGTGCGCCACGAGCTGCTCTACGGGAAGAAGGGCCGCTACCTCGGGATCTTCCCCTTCCTCAAGGGGCTCGAGGAGAAGCGCTACAAGCAGTACATCCGGGTATTCCTGCGGCAGTACCAGCTCGCCCGGACCTGCGAGCGCTGCGGGGGCAGCCGCCTCAACGACGATGCCCTCTCGGTGCGGGTCGGCGCAGACCGGATCTCGGACATCGCGATGCGCTCGATCGACGAGGTCTACGCCTGGCTGCACGGTCTCGACCTGAGCGAGCGCGAGCGCGCCATCGCCCAGCTCATGATCGAGCAGCTCGACGCGCGCCTCGGCTTCCTCCGCGACGTCGGCCTCGGCTACCTGACGCTCGACCGGCAGACGCGCACGCTGTCCGGCGGCGAGGCCCAGCGGATCGCCCTCGCCAACGCCCTGGGCTCCCGGCTCGTGGACACGCTGTACGTGCTCGACGAGCCGAGCATCGGCCTGCACCCGCGCGACACCGACCGCCTGCTCGCCCTGCTCCGCCGGCTCCGCGACGCGGGCAACACGGTGGTCGTGGTCGAGCACGACCTCGCCGCCATCCAGCAGGCCGACTTCATGCTCGAGCTGGGCCCCGGCGCGGGCGAGCATGGCGGGCGCGTCGTGCATGCCGGGCCGCTCGACGAGCTGGGCGACTCGCTCACCGCGCAATACCTCTCGGGCCGGAAGCGGATCGGCGTGCCCAGCGCCCGCCGGGTGACGGGGCCGCAATGGCTCCGGCTCCGCGGCGCCACGCTGCACACCCTCCGGGCGGTGGATGCCGACGTGCCGCTGGGCACCCTGACGGCGGTGACCGGCGTCTCGGGCTCGGGCAAGAGCACGCTCGTGCACGACGTGCTCTACCGCCACCTCGAGGCGAAGCTCCATGGGGGACACTCGGCCAAGTCCCACCTCGGCGAGGAAGTGGGCGAGGTCGGGTCGCTCACCGGCTGGGAGTTCCTGCAGGACGTGCTGCTGGTGGACCAGTCGCCGATCGGGCGGACTCCCCGCTCCAACCCGGTGACCTACATCAAGGCGTTCGACGAGATCCGCGAGCTGTTCGCCGCCCAGCCGCTGGCGCGGCAGCGGCGCTACACGCCCGCCACCTTCTCGTTCAACATGGCCGGCGGCCGGTGCGAGGCGTGCGAGGGATCGGGCTACGTCCAGGTCGAGATGGTCTTCCTCGCCGACGTGTTCGTGCCCTGCGAGGTCTGCGGCGGCACGCGGTTCAAGCGGGAGGTGCTCGAGGTCCGCATCCACGGCCAGTCGATCCACGACGTGCTGCAGTGGACCGTCGAGGAGGCCATCGCGCGCTTCCGGCACCAGCCGAAGCTGGGCACTGCGCTCTGGCACCTGCAGCAGGTGGGCCTCGGCTACCTCCGTCTCGGGCAGCCCGCGACCACGCTCTCCGGCGGTGAGGCACAGCGCCTCAAGATCGCGCGCGAGCTCATCGCCGCCGGGAAGCGCCAGGGCCGGAAGCTCTACATCCTGGACGAGCCGACCACGGGCCTCCACCTCGATGACGTGCGGGTCCTGATCCAGGTCCTCGACAAGCTGGTGGACGCCGGGCACACGGTGCTCGTCATCGAGCACCACCTCGACGTGATCAAGCGGGCCGACTGGGTGATCGAAATGGGCCCGGGCGCCGGCGAGGCCGGCGGGAAGATCGTGGTCCAGGGCCCGCCCGAGCTGGTCGCCGCCACCGCGGATTCGCCCACGGGGCAGTTCCTCGAGCCCCTGCTGCCTGCCGCCGAGCCAGCGCTGCATCCTGCGTGACGCACCGCCGCGCGGCGCTCGGCCTGATGCTGGTGTGCCTGGTCTGGGGCGCGTCGTTCACCGTGGTGAAGGGCGCGCTCTCCGGCATCACGCCGATGCTCTTCGTGGGCATCCGCTTCGCGGTGGCGATCCTGCTCATCGCGCCGATGCTGCGCGGCATGACCCGGGCCGAGGTCCGGGCCGGCGTGCTGCTGGGCCTGCTGTTCTGGTGCGGGTTCGTGTTCCAGACGCTGGGGATCCTGCACACTACGCCGAGCCGGTCCGCGTTCATCACGGCGCTCTCGGTGCCGCTGGTGCCGGTGGTCGCCTGGGCGGCGGTGCGCCAGCGGCCGCACCTGGCCATCCTCGCGGGGATCCTCTCTGCCTCGGCGGGCGTCTACCTGCTCACCGATCCGGGCACCGGCGGGCCCAATCGCGGCGACCTGCTGACGCTCGGCTGTGCCGTATTCTTCGCCGGGCACATCGTGGCCGCCGGGACGCTCGGTGGTGCCGGATCGGCGCTGCGGATCCTCGGCGTCCAGTTCGCCGTGACGTGCCTGCTGTCGTTCGCGGCGGCGCCGTTCACCGAAGCACCCGCGGCGACGCCTTCCCTCGCACTGGCGCTCGCCATCGGCTTCCTGGCGGTGAGCGCGGTGGGCACGTTCTGGTTCCAGCTCCGTGCGCAGCGGGTGCTCCCGCCCGGCGAGACGGCACTCATCTTCTCGCTCGAGCCGCTCTTCGCCTCGCTCACCAGCTGGCTCGTGCTCGGCGAGGTGCTCTCGGCGACCCAGTGGCTCGGCGGGGCACTGGTCCTGTCGGCGGTCCTGCTCGCCGCGCTGCCGCGCTCATCCCGGGCCCCTCATCCGGCGTGATGGCTCCCGCACCGCGCCGCGGATCGCGGACCAGGCGCGCTCCACGTCAGCGCCCTCCGTCTGCCACTGGCCGATCGACATGCGGATGGCGTACCGCCCGCCGAGCGCCGTGTGCGAGAGGTAGACGCGGCCGGTCGCGTTGATCTGCGCGAGCAGCGCGCGGTTGTGCGCATCGGCCTCGCCGTCGCCCATGCCAGGGCGGACGTGACGGAAGCAGACCAGCCCGAACGGCGACGGCGCCAGCACCTCGAACCCCGGCTCAGCCTCGAGCCAGCCGCGGAACTCGGCGGCGAGCGCGATGTGCCGCCGGAGCATGGCGCGGAGGCCCTCGACGCCGTAGCTCCGCAGCACGAACCAGAGCTTGAGCGCCCGGAAGCGCCGGCCGAGCTGGATGCCCCAGTCGCGGAAGTTGGCCACGTCGGCGTCGTGCGCGGTGCGCAGGTACTCGGGCGCGGTGCCGAAGGTGCGGAGGAGGGTCTCGACGTCCCGGACGAAGTAGGCCGAGCAGTCGAAGTTGGTCAGCAGCCACTTGTGGGGATTGAAGACGAACGAATCGGCGCGCTCGATGCCGTCGAGGATCCACCGCCGCTCCGGCAGGATCGCCGCGGAACCGGCATACGCTGCGTCCACGTGGAGCCAGGTCCCGTGCCGCGCGCAGATCTCGCCGATGGGGCCGAGCGGGTCCACGGCCGTGGACGACGTGGTGCCCACCGTGGCGACGACGCAGGCGGGCCGAATGCCCGCGGCGAGATCGGCCTCGATGGCCGAGGCCAGCGCATCCGGCCGCATCGCGAAGGCGCCGTCCACCGGGATGGTGCGCAACCTGTCGAGGCCGATGCCGGACAGCCTGACGCCCTTGGGCACCGACGAGTGGGCCTCGGCCGATGCATACACGGCGAGTGGAGCGGCGGCGGCAAGCCCGGCGGAGCCCGACGCGAACCGCGTCGCCCGTTCGCGCGCCGAGAGCAGCGCCACCAGGGTCGCGGTAGAGGCGGTATCCTGGATGACGCCGGTGAACCCGCCGGGGAGCCCGAGCATGGAGCGCAGCCACTCCATGACGACCTGCTCGAGCTCCGTTGCCGCGGGCGACGTCTGCCAGGACATGCACTGCGCGCCCAGCGTCGCGGCGAGCATCTCCGCCAGCACGCTCGGCGGGCTGTTGTTCGCCGGGAAGTAGGCGAACCAGCCGGGATGGTTCCAGTGGGTCATGCCCGGCAGGATGAGCCGCTCGAAGTCGGCGGCGATCGTCCCGAATGGCTCGCCCGCGTCCGGCGGCAGCGCCGGAAGGACGCGGCGCACGTCGCCCGGGCGGAGGTCCGGCACGATCGTGCGCGCGCCGACGCCGGCGAAGTAGTCCGCCATCCAGTCCACCAGCTCATGGGCGTGCGCCCTGAATTCCTCGGGAGTCATACGGAAAGGTAGCCCGGAACGCTCAGCCGATGACCACGACACCTCGCCATCTCAGGGCCGGCGCCGGCCGGCTCGAATTCGACATGAACGACGCGCTGCGCCACCTGCGCCGCGCCGACCCGGCGCTCGCGCGGATCATCCGGCGCGCCGGCCCCTGCACCCTGCAGCCGAAGGCGACGCAAGGCCTCTTCCACGCGCTGGCGGAGTCGATCACCTACCAGCAGCTCTCGGGCAAGGCCGCGGCCACCATCTTCGGGCGCGTCGTCGCCCTGTTTGCGCCCAGGCGCTTTCCCACGCCGGCCGACCTGCTGGCGATGCCCGATGCCCGGCTCCGTGCCGCCGGCCTCTCGGCCGCCAAGACCGCGGCACTCAAGGACCTCGCGCGGAAGACGATCGACGGCACGGTGCCGACGCTGGCGCGCGTGCGGCGGCTGGACGACGCGGAGGTCGTCGAACGGCTCACCGCGGTCCGCGGGATCGGCGTCTGGACGGTCGAAATGCTGCTGATGTTCCGGCTGGGCCGGCCCGACGTGCTCCCCGTGGCGGATCTCGGCATCCGCAAGGGCTTTATGGTCACCTACGCCTCGACGCGATGCCGAAGCCGGCGGCGATGACGGAGCTGGCGGAGCGCTGGAGGCCGTACCGGACGGTGGGAAGCTGGTACATGTGGAGGGCGTGCGAGCTCTGAGCCGCGCGGCCCCGGCTATTTCCCGGCCAGGGCCGTGCGGGTCATGAGGTCCCTGAGCGCGGCATCGAGCGCCTCCGGCCCGAACGGCTTCTGCAGGAACGCCTCGCCGGCGCCGATCAGGCCGCGCCCGATGACTTCGTCGTTGGTGTACCCGCTCATGAAGAGGATCGGCACCGACGGCCAGTGCACCCGGATCTCCGCCGCGAGCTCGCGCCCGCCCACGCGCGGCATGATCACGTCGGACAGGACGGCGAGCACCTTGCCCTCCAGCCGCTGCATCACCGCGAGCGCCTCCGCGCCGTCCGCGGCTTCCTCGACCGCATAACCCGCCTCGCTCAGCGTCCTCCGGAGCAGCGTGCGCACCACCGGCTCGTCCTCCACAAGCAGGATCGTGCCGGTGAGCGACCGGCCCTCGGCCGCCGGCTCCACGGGCGCGGGAGCGGCCGGCGGTACCTGGGGCAGCTGCACCGTGAACACGCTGCCGCGGCCGGGCTCGCTTTCGGCCCAGATGTACCCATCCGACTGCTTCACCATGCCGTACACCGTGGGCAGGCCGAGGCCGGTGCCCTGTCCCACTTCCTTGGTCGTGAAGAAGGGCTCGAAGATCCGGTCGAGGATGTCGGCGTCCATGCCGAAGCCGTTGTCGCTCACGGCGAGCTGGATGTACGAGCCCTGGCGGATGACGATTTCGGGATGGCGCCTGGCGGTGCCGTCGTCGAGCCGGACGTTGGAGGTGCGGATGCGGAGTTCTCCGCCGTGCGGCATCGCGTCACGCGCGTTGAGCGCCAGGTTGATCAGGATCTGGTCGAGCCCGAGCGGGTCCACCGAGACCCAGGGGTCCCGGGCCTCGAGCTCGAGCTTGAGGGTGCGGTCGGCACCGAGGAGGCGGCGGACCATCCGCTCCGACTCGCGGATCAGCGCATGCACGTCCACCACCCGGGGCCGCACGACCTGTCGCCGGCTGAACGTCAGGAGCTGGCGCGCGACGTCCGCCGAGCGCGTCGCCGCGCGATGGATCCCCAGGATGTCCGCGCGCTTGGGATCGTCCGGGGCCAGGCCGCGCAGCGCGAACTCGACGTACGCCAGGATCGCCGTCATCATGTTGTTGATCTCGTGCGCCACCCCGCCCGCGAGCCGCCCCGTGGATTCGAGCTGCAGCGCCTGCCGCATCCGCTCGTCGGCGCGGCGCTCGCGCGTGACGTCGGTGACGACGCAGACCGCCCCCGATGCCGTGCCGCCCTCGGCCGCAACGGGCACGGCGCTCACCCGCAGCCAGCGGTCACCGACTTCGAACCGCGCGACATCACCGCCGCCCGGCAGTGCGATGAACGGCTGCTCGGGCCGGATCTCCACGCCCGGGATCAGCTCGGAGATCGGGCGCCGCACGGTCTCGTCCCGGGCGCCGACCAGTGCGCGGAACGCGCGATTGCAGCGGGTGACGTGGCCGTCGCGCCCGGTAATGCAGACGCCCTCGGCGATCGCGTCGAACGTCGCGCTCCAGTCCGCCGCCGTGGCGTGCAGCCGGCGCTCGGCCTCCCGGGTGCGCAGCAGCGAGCGGACCGTGGCGAGCATGACCAGCGGATCGACGGGATGGGTGAGGTAACCGTCGGCCCCGTTGTCGAGGCCCTTGGCCCGGCTGGCAGGATCGGTGAAGCTGGCGGAGATGTGCAGCAACGGGATGTCGGCGGTCCGCTCGTCGGTGCGGAGCCGCCGGGCCACTTCGAGCCCGCTCATGTCGGGAAGCCGGATGTCCAGCACGATCAGGTCCGGCAGCTCGGCCAGGGCGAGGTCCAGCCCCGCCTGTCCGGTCGTGGCCTCGCGGACGGTGAAGCCGTTGGCCCGGAGGTGCCGCGCGATCGAGTACCGGTTGGCCTCGGTATCGTCGATCACCAGCAGCCGCGCGCGGGTGGCGCGCCCGGTGCGCTCAGGCATACTGGACCTCCTGTGGCGCCCCCGGCGCGCCGGGACCGCCGCCCTCGTCCGGCAGCACTTCCGGCAGGACCCGCGCCACGCGCAGCGTGAAGGTCGAGCCGCGCCCCGGCTCGCTCTCGACGGTCAGCAACCCGCCCAGCATCCTGGCGAGCTTCCGCGAGAGCGGCAGGCCGAGCCCGGAGCCCGGGAGCCGGCGCTGGAGCGGACTTTCCACCTGGGTGTATTCCTCGAAGATGCGCTCGAGGTCCTCCGGCGCGATGCCGATGCCGGTGTCCGTGACGGTGAAGACGACGGTGTCGTCGGCCGGGTCGTGCCGGGCGGCGATCCGGATCTCGCCGGCCTCGGTGAACTTGACCGCGTTGGCGACCAGGTTGCGCAGCACCTGCGCCAGCTTCGCCTCGTCGCTGTGCATCCGCAGCGACGCGTCGGCCAGCTCGAGCGCCAGGGTAATCGCGTCCGAGGTCAGCAGCGGTCGCAGCATGCCGCGCACCGAGCCCAGCAGGTCGTTCACCTGGAACGTCGCAGGCCGGAGCACGGCCTTGCCCGCCTCGATCCGGGCCAGGTCGAGCAGGTCGTTCACCATCTCGGTCAGCGCCGCCGCCGCGTTGCGGATCATGTGCACCTGCCGTTCCTGCTCCTGCGACAGGTCGCCGTCGTAGCGCTCGATCAGCAGGCGGCTGACGTTGAGGATGGCGTTGAGCGGGGTGCGGAGCTCGTGGCTGATGCCGGAGAGGAAGCTGGACTTGAGCTCCGAGGCGCGCGCGAGCTGGAGGGCACGGTCATCGAGCTCGGCGTACAGCGCCAGCACCCCGCGGTTGGTCTCGGCGAGCTCGCTGTTGAGGCGCTCCACCTCGTCCTGGCGGGCCTTCAGGTCGTCGAGCGTGCGAAGCAGCTCGTGGTTCCGGGCCTCCAGCTCCTCCATCTGGTCGTGCTCCCCGACCTCGTCCAGCACCCGCGAGATCTCCGACAGCCGCTCGTCCGTGAGCCCCGCGGCCGCGGCCGCCGGGATGCGCCGGCCCAGCGTCACCACCGTGCCTCGCTGCTCGCCCGGCCCGATCTCGAAGCGCTCCGAGAGCCGTCGGGCACCGCTGATCCCGAGCCCCATGCCGGTGGGGGACTGGTAGCGCCCCTCCAGGACCTCGGCAAGGTGCGGGATGCCCGGCCCCTCGTCGGCGATGCGCACCAGGAAGGCGGCCTCACGCCCGCGGTCCACCAGCAGCGCGGCCCGCCCACCGCCGGCATACTCGAACGCGTTGCGGGCGATCTCCGAGACGCTGGTCGCGATGCGCGTCTGGTCCTGCGCGTCGAAGCCGAGCAGCCCCGCGAGCTTGCGGGCGCGCTGGTGGACCAGCACGACGTCGTGCTCGCGCCGGATGTCGGCCCGGAACATCAGGCGCTCGGTCATGCCGCCGGCCGCGTCCTGGCCACGACGACCGTGCTGTCGTCGCGCGGCCGCGCATGGTCGCGATAGACCGCCGCGGCGAGGAGCGCCGGGTCGCGCCTGAAGATGCCGGGCCACGCCTCCGCCTTCCAATGGCTGGTGATCCCGTCCGACTGCATGATCAGCGCCGACTCGCCGTTCCAGGGATACTCGAACGGCTGGACCTTCCGCATCTGGTGGCCGACGATGCCGTGATGCGAGACCAGCGACCGCATGCCGGCCGGACCGGCGATGCGCGCCGCGATATTCCCCACGCCGGCGTAGCTGAGCCGGCCGGCCCGCACGTCGATCTCGGCGACGGCCACCGCGGCGCCGCGGGTGGCGCGGAGGCCCGCATGGATGGCATGCATGATCTCGGCTGCCGGGCGGGATGCATTCGCGGCGAAGAGCTGGACGGCCAGCGACGAGGCTTCCGCCGCCCCTTCGCCGTGCCCGAGCCCGTCGGCCACGGCCACGAGGTGCCTGCCGTCGGTGGAGACGGTGTCCCACGCATCGCCGCACGCCATCTCGCCTTCCATCGGGAGGCAGACCCCGGCCACCTCGGCGCCGCCCGAACGTCGCGGGGCACCGCCCGCCCACAGCCGGGCCAGCACCACCGTGCCGATGCCGGCCACCGAGTGAATGTCGAATACGTGGGCGATGCGGCGCGCCGCACCGAGGCCCGTGCCCATCGATCCGCCCGTGGAATGCCCGTCCCGGCTCGACTCCGACACGTTGGCCATGCCACGGCCGCGGTCGACGCAGAGCAGCTCGACGCCGGCGGCGCCGGGACTGCCCAGGAGCCTCAGGATCAGCTCGCCGCCGCCCGCGTGGCGCACCGCGTTCGACGCGATCTCGGTGACGACGATGCCGAGATCGCTCGACTCGGGCGCGGAGAGCCCGGCCCGGCGCCCGACCGTCACGGCGAGCCGCCGGGCCTCGCCGACTCTGCTCATGTCGCCGAGCGGGAGTGCGATCGACGGCGACCGGGGAAACGCAAGGTGCACGAAGGCGTCAGCGCCAGCGAGTGATGGTGACATGCGTCCCCTCGCCGGGGGCCGACCTCAGGTGGAATTCGTTGACCAGCCGGCGCGCACCGCTCAAGCCGAGGCCGAGCCCGCGCCCGGTGGTGTACCCGTCCCGCAGTGCCAGGTCGATGTCTTCGATCCCGGGCCCGTCGTCGTCGAAGGTGAGCCGAAGTCCCTTCCGGTTGCCCTCGTCGAGCGATTCGAGGAGGACCGTCCCGCCCCCGCCGTAATCGAGGGCATTGCGCGCGAGCTCGCTGGCCGCGGTCACCATCTTGGTCTGGTCGACGAGACTGAAACCCAGCTCGACCGCGCGGCTGCGCACCAGTTGCCGGACTGTGACGATGTCGCCGGCCGACGCGATGGCCGCGCGCTCATGCAACGGTGCCGGCATCCAGGTCCCCGGCTCCGGCGTCCATGGCGAGGTACTCGCCGGCGAGCGCCGCCCGCAGCATCGTCATGCCGCGCTCGACGTCGAGCGCCGTGCGCACGCCGGTCAGGGTGAGTCCCAGCTCCACCAGGGTGATGGCCACGGCCGGCTGCATGCCCGTCACGACGGTCTGCGCGTCGAGCAGCGACGCCATGGCCGCGATGTTGGCGATCATGCGCCCCATGAACGAGTCCACCATCTCCAGCGCCGAGATGTCGATCAGCACCCCTCGCGATCCATGCTGGACGATCTTCTCGGTGAGGTCGTCCTGGAGCTGCATGACGACACGGTCATGCATGTCCACCTGGATGGTGACCAGGAGGAACTCGCCCATCTTGAGGATCGGGATGCGGTCCACTGCGTTCAGCCCTGCCTGTCTGCCGGCGCGCGCCCGACCGACTGGCCGGTGCGGCTGAGCGCCGAGCGGAAGGCGTCGGCGAGCGTCGCCTTGGTGCTCACCGCGGACAGGTCGACGCCCAGGTGCACGATGGTGGCGGCGATCTGCGGCCGCACGCCGCTGATGATGCAGTCGGCGCCCATGAGGCGCGCGGCCGTCACGGTCTTGATCAGGTGCTGGGCCACCAGGGTGTCCACGGTGGGCACGCCGGTGATGTCGATGATGGCGACCTCGGCCCCCGTCTCCAGGATCCGCTGGAGCAGCGTCTCCATCACCACCTGGGTGCGGGCGCTGTCCAGGGTCCCGATCATCGGCAGCGCAAGGATCCCGTCCCAGAGCTTCACCACCGGCGTGGACAGCTCGAGCATGTCCTCGTTCTGCCGGGTGATCACCCGCTCGCGCTGCTGCACGAACGCCTCGATGCCGACGAGCGCGAGGGCGTCGAGGATCACGTTGGTGCGCCAGAGATCCTCGGCGAGGCTCGCCGGGTCCTTGACCGTGTGCCGCAGGCGTTCGTACAGCGGCTGCTTGAGCGACATCACGAATGTCGCCGTCTCCGTGGGCGTGAAGCCCTGCGCGCTCCGCGAGGCCGCGATCGAGGCGAGAAAATGCCGGACGGCCTGCCAGGCTGGCTGCCGGGTGTCCTCGCCGCCACCCCGCCGGATCGCGTCGGTGAACAGGGCGAGCAGCTCCCGGGACTGTTCCCGCAGCTCCGGGTCGGAGATCAGGTCGGGACGGGACCGGCTGGAGGCCGCCTGAAGCGCCGTCCAGGTCTCCAGCAGCTCGGCCTGGTGGCGGTCGAGAATCGTGCCAAGGTTCGACTTGTCGCTGGGTGTCATCGAGCGGCCTCGGGGCGACGGCGGAGTGGGGGACGGCGGCAGCGCGGAACGTCGGAACGATAATACGGCGGCAGTGGCGGGGCTGCAATCGGGCGCACGGCAGAATTGTGACGCTCAGACCCCGCCGATTGCCTGGATGGGGTCGAGCCGGGCCGCCCGCCGGGCCGGATACCACCCGAAGGCCAGCCCGACCACGACCGCGAATGCGATGGCGATGACGATGCCCGGCACGCTGATGGGGATCACGAACTCCTTGCCGAAGTTCCGGCCGATGAGCTTGGTGACCAGGATGAGTCCCGCCCCGCCCCCCACTCCCGCCACCGAGCCGATGAACGCCAGTGTGAGCGACTCGGCGAGGAAGAGGCGCATGATGGCCCCGTCGTCGGCCCCGAGCGCCTTGCGGATCCCGATCTCGCGCACCCGCTCCCGCACGCTGATCAGCAGCACGCTGAAAAGCCCGATCCCGCCGACGAACAGCGTGACGCCGGCGATGGCGAACATGACGCCGTTCCAGCCGCCCAGGATCCCGTCCGCCATGGCCAGGTCGTCGAGCACGTCCGCGGCCTCGTTCTCGATCTCGAAGTCCTGGACGCCGCCATGCCGCTGGCGGACCAGCGTGGCGCCCTGCTGCATGAGCCCGGCGAAGTCGGCGCCCGGCTGGGCGGTCACCATGATCCCGGCGAGGCGGGACTCCCCCAGGTCGTAGCGCGTGAGCCAGGTGAAGGGGACGTAGATGCGGCGGGCGACGAACGAGAAGTCCGCCGGGATGAAGCCGATCTCCATCGGCGCAACCAGGCCGATCACGGTGAAGGCCACGCCACCGATGCGGATCGTCCGTCCCACCGGGTCGAGGCCGCCGAACAGGTCCTCGACCAGCTCCTCCCCGACGACGGCGACGCGGGCCACGTGCATGACGTCCACCGCGGAGAGCCCGCGGCCGGCCGTGATCCGCAGGTTGCGCAGCTCGAGGAACCCGGCGTCCGTGCCGTCCACCTGGACCATTCGCCGGTCGCGCGGGCCGGCCACGAGCCGCTGGCCCCCGAAGGTCCGCCCGTGCGCGCTGGCGACGCCGGGCAGCGCCCGCACCGCCTCCAGGTCGCCCAGCCTGAGCCCGGGATGCTGCAGCCCCGCGGCGGTGCGCACGTCGCTCCGCGGGCCGCGGTCCCAGATCCCGTAGCTGCGCGGATAGCCGATGTTGCGCAGGTCCTCGTAGGCCATCTCGCGGAGCCCGGTGGCGAGCGAGGCCATGGACACCAGCGACGCCGCGCCGAAGACGATGCCGGAGAGCGTCAGCAGCGAGCGCATCGGGTGGGCCCGGATCTCCCGCCAGGCATCGCCCACCAGCTCGAGCGCCTCACCCATAGCGCAGCGCCTCGACCGGGGAGAGCCGGGCGGCCCGCACCGCCGGGAAGATCCCGGCCAGGAACCCCACGGCGACGGCCGTCACCAGCGCGATCCCGGCCACCAGCGGCGTCACTACCGCCGGCAGCTTCATGAAGTAGGCGACCACGCCGGTGAGCCCGGTTCCGAGCGCCAGCCCCGCCGCCCCTCCGATCACCGTCACGACCATCACCTCGGCGAGCACCTGGACGAAGATGCCGGTGGCCGTGGCGCCGAGCGCCATCCGGGTGCCGAACTCGCGCACCCGCTCGACCACGCTCGCCAGCAGGATGTTGGCGATGACGACGCCGCCCGTGAACATCGACACCACGCCGACCACGAGGAAGATGAAGTTGAAGAGCATGAGGAACTGGCCGGAGTCCTCGCCGGCATCGCCGCCGGAGGGGCGGATGTCGAAGTCCTCGACCCCGTGCGCCGCGAAGAGCAGCGAGCGCAGCTCGGCTTCCGCCTGCGGCACGCCCGCCTCGGGCCGCGCCTTCACCGTGAGAAAATCGAGCTGGTCCACCTGGCTGTGCTGGGCGATGGCGGTGGTGATGGGGACGTAGACCCTCTCGTTCCGGTACTCGAGCGAGTTGTCGGCCCAGGCGGCAAAGTAGAATTCCTCGCGCTCGAGGACGCCGACGACGGTGTAGGCCTTGCCGCCCAGCCGGACCACCTCCCCGAGCGCCCGCTCCGCGCGGCCGAAGAGGCTGTCGGCATACTTCCACCCGAGCACCGCGACGCGCGACTTCCGCTCCACGTCGAGGTCGCCGAGATAGCGGCCTGCCAGTGGCCGGATGTCGTTGATCTCGGCGTACTCCGGCACCGTGCCGACGACCTCACCGTCGAAGCTGATGGCGCCGGCCCGGTAGGACAGCTCCTGCGACCACCCCGGCACCACCGCGGCCAGGGTCCGCGCGTGGGTCCGCAGCAGGTGCGCGTCCCGCCAGGTGAGCCGCTCGCTCGCCAGCTCGCGCGCGGTCGGGCTCACGCTCCGGTCCCGGTTCTCCAGCACCAGCGTGCCCACCCCGCCGACCTCGTCGAGGTACTGCTGCGTGAGCTTCGCCTGCCCGCCGAAGAGGGAGAGGACGGTGACGATGCTCGCCGTGCCCAGGATGAGCCCGAGGAGCGACAGCACCGTCTGCCCCCAGTGCCGGCGCGCCTCGGCGAAGCCGTCGATCAGCGACTCGAGGAGCGTCACACCACCTTGCCGTCGCTGATGTGCACGATGCGCTGCGCCCGTGAGGCGACGCCGGGATCGTGCGTGACGAGGATCAGCGTGTGCCCCGCCCGGTTCAGCTCGTCGAAGGTGGCGAGCACGTTGGCGCCGGCCTGGGAATCGAGGTTGCCGGTCGGTTCGTCGGCCATCACGATCGCCGGCTCGCCGATCAGGGCGCGCGCGATCGCCACCCGCTGGCGCTGGCCGCCCGACAGCTCATCGGGCCGGTGGCCGACACGGTCGTCGAGCCCGAGCCGCTCCAGCAGCGCGAGCGCCCGGTGGCGGCGCTCCGCCCGCGGCAGCCCGCCCCGGTACTTGAGCGGCAGCGCCACGTTCTCCTCGACGGTGAGCCGCGGCATCAGGTTGAAGGTCTGGAAGACGAAACCGACCTTCCGGTTCCGCACCTGGGCGAGCTGCTTCCCGCGGAGCCCGGCCACGTCCTCGCCGTCGAGTGCGTACCGGCCGCTCGTCGGGGTGTCGAGGCAGCCGAGGATGTGCATCAGGGTGCTTTTGCCGGAGCCGGAGGGCCCGGTGATCGCGATGAACTCCCCGCGCTCGACGGTCACGTCCACGCCGCGCAGCGCGGGCACGTCCACGCGGCCGAGCCGGTAGGTCTTGGTGAGGCCGGTGGCCGAGAGGAGCGGAGCGGTCATCGCCGCGACGGGCTGGCGGCGCGTTCGGCCGCCGCCGCCGGGTCCTCGAGCGCGATCGAGTCGCCCGCGCTCACGCCGCTCACGATCTCCACGAAGGAGAGGTCGCTCAGCCCGAGGGTCACCGATGTGCGCACCGGCGGTCCGGCGGCCGGCACCTTGTAGACGACGGGCTTGCCCTCCTCGAGCAGCACCGCCTGGACGGGCACCCGCACGACCCCGGAGCGCACCGGCCCGGTGATGCGGACGTTCGCCGTCATGCCGGGCCGCAGGATGCCGCCGTCGCCCCGCGCCTCCACCTCGACGTCGAAGACCCGGACCCGCTCGTTGAGGCGTGCCGCCGGGGGGCACCAGGCGGACTGTGCCCTGCACCGTATCGCCGGGAAAGGCGTCCACGGTGAGCGCCACGGCCTCGCCCGCGCGCACCTTGCCGATGTCCACCTCATTCACGGCGGCCTTCACCAGCAGCGTGGACAGGTCGGCGATGGTGAACAGCTCGGTGCCCCCGCCGAACGAGCTGGTCCCTCCCACGACGGTCTCTCCCACCTCGACGCCCCGGGCGATGATCACGCCGGCCGACGGGGCGGTGATCGCGGCGAACTGCCGGTCGCCGGTCTCCACGCCGCTCCGCTGCACCAGCTGGAGCTGGCTCCGCGCGGTGCGGAGCGCGTTGTCGGCCTGCTGGTAGGCCACCCGGCGGGAGTCCATCTCGCTCTGCGTGACACTGCCTGACTTGGCCAGCTCCTGCGCGCGCTCGTGCTCGCGGCGCGCGTTGGCCACCTGGATCTCGGCGGCGGCGATCTCGCTCTTGAGCTGGGCAAAGCTGTTGGCCTGGGCGATGTCGGGCACGATGCGCGCAAGCGCCTGTCCCGCCCGGACCCGGTCGCCCTCGCGGACGGAGAGCGACTGGACGACACCGGAGATCGGCGACTTGACCACGATCTGCCGCTCCGGTTCGACGATGCCGGTTTCCTCCACGGTGACACGGATGTCACCGCGGTCCGCGGTGCCGACCTTGAACGGCCGGGCCGACGCGTCCTCCGCGTCGGCGCGCGCGCAGGCGGCGGCCACGATGAGGGAGATTGGTGCTGCGAGACGGGCGAATCGCATGGGGCCGCCGCTGGTGGGGGAACCTGCTGCCGCGCACATCCGGCACTCGGGCCCTACGCCGCAGCCACCTGGGGGGTTTCAGAGTGGGACGCGCCGGTCAGGCGGCCGGGGGCCTCCTGACCGCCATGAACGACTTGGACAGCCCGGCCACCCGCTCGGCGTGGACCTCCGCGCCCGGGAAGAACCGGCGGACATCGGAGCGACGGAGCAGGCGGATGCCGGCGTACCACGCGGGCATCAACGGCCGCTGCCAGGCGCGCGGCAGCAGGTGGACCAGCGGCCGCCACACGCCGGGTTCGGTGACGATGTGCGGCTCCACGGGAAACCAGCGATTGGGCGTCTGCACGTAATAGCTCCTGCCCACCCGTGCGATCTCCTGGGCCATGCGCCGCTGGTCGTCCTCGGTGCCGACGTGCTCGATCACGGAGTTGGAGTAAACGATGTCGAAGGAGCCGGAGGCGAAGGGGAGCGCGCGCGCGTCGCCGACCACATAGCCCATGTCCGTGGGCACCTCGGACCGGGGCACGGAATCGCGCTCGTTGTTGAGCAGGGTGACGCGGGGCCGGACCGCCACGTACTGCCAGTTGTGGGGCGTGCCGCCCACGTCGAGGATGCGGGTGCCGGGCGTGAGCCGGAACAGTGACTCGAACTGCCGCATCCGCGCGGAGCGGAAGCGAGCCTGGAGTGAGCGGAGCAGGCGGCGGAAAGGACGGGCCACGGCGCTCGCCGTGGCCCGCTCACCCGTGCTACTGGCGTTGATAGCTGAGCCCAGCCCGGTGGGCCTGCTCGATCGCGATCACCATGCCCGGCACGAGGTGCACGCCCGGCAGGATGTTGCGATTCATGTCGGCATACACCGCGGCCGGGTCGAGCCCCCGCTTCTGCGCCACCATGCCGGCAAAGATCGTGAGCGCGTTGTTGCAGAGGATGAAGGTCGTGCCGCGCTTCTGCAGCCCCTCGATGCTGGCCTGCGGCAGGCTCATGCCGAGCACCACGGGTGCCGCCCGCCAGGGGTTCGCGGTCGCCCGGGTGCCGGGCTTGCCCGGCTCGTCGGTCTCCAGGAACTCGCCCAGCTTGTACTTGTCCCACATCGCGTCGTTCAGGCCGTAGAACGTGGTCAGCCCGTAGAACGTCAGCACCGCGTCGATGTCGGCGTCCTTGACGTCGTACGCCTTGTTGTAGGTGTCGTAGTAGTTCATGACGTGCACCAGCGGGACGCCACCCGCCGGCTGCGGCGCGTCGAAGAGCTGCTTGTGCGAGGAGGTGAGGCCCTTGAGCCAGTCGTCACCGGGCTTCACGGCCGCTGCCTGCTGGGCCGCGAGCGCCGACGGGACTGCGGCCGGGGCCGCCGCGGCGAGGATTCCCACCGCCAGGGCGCCGAAAGCGGCGCGCTGCACCACGCGAATGGACCTGGTCATCTCGTTCGAGCTCCTCTCAGGGGGTACGGCCGGGCGGCCGCCGGAAAATGCTGACTCCTGCCCGGAAAAGCGAAAAACCGGTTCCAGCCACGACAAGCCATTTTTTCAGGGTGCGAACCGAGAGATATCCTGCGGTCCCGGGCATGGCAAGTCGCCCGGGCGGACGGCACTCCGGGTGACAGCCGCGAATCTTCCGCGCTGCGTCGCCCGTCAGGACGTCGCCAACCTGTCATCTCCGGAGGGGAGCCAATGCGCATCTATGCTGTCCAGGTCGCGGCCGCGGCCGGCTGCATCGTGCTTTGCGGATGTTCCGATCGAGGGGCGGGAACGCGCGCCGCCAGCTGGCAGGCCGAGCGGGACACAGTTGGAGATACGGTGGTCGTGCGCACCGTTGCCGGGAGCATGCGGGCGCCCTCCCGTCTCGTTGCAACGATGTCCATCGGCGCCGCCGACGGAGAGGATGAGGCCTATCTGCTCGGCAACATGCGCGCGATTGCGGTGGCCGCGGACGGCTCGGTGTACATATCCGATGGCGGCCCGATCCTGAGGAAATACGGGGCCGACGGCCGGTTCGTCCGCGTGATCGGCCGCTCCGGCGGCGGCCCCGGCGAGTACCGGAGCCCGGACGGCGGGCTCGCCGTCCTGCCGGACGGACGAGTCGTGATCCGCGACCCGGGCAACGGCCGGCTCAGCGTCTTCTCCGCCGACGGCGATCCGGCCGCGGCGTGGCGCATCGCCGGAGGGTTCAACACCGGCCGCCGCCTCTATGTTGACACCGCCGGCAACCTCTTCACCATGGTCATCACCGATCCGGGTACCGGCCCCGGCGACTGGAAGATGGGGCTGGCCCGGTTTGCCCCTGACGGAACCCCGGGCGACAGCATGCCGGCGCCGGAGTGGCAGCACGACCCCGCCGTCATCAGCGGGCAGGACAAGAACAGCTCGAACTACGAGGACGTCGCGTTCTCGCCCCGCGTCCACTGGACCTTCAGTCCGCTCGGCTACTACGTCGGCGGCCTCAGCTCGAACTACCGGATCGACCTGTTCCGCACCGGCGCGCCGGTCCTGCGCATCGAGCGGACGGCGAAGCCGGTCCCCGTCGCCACGGCGGAGGCGGCGGACTACCGCCGCGTGGCGACGGAGAACATGCGCAGGAACTTTCCGGGCTGGACCTGGAACGGCCCGGACATCCCCTCCACCAAGCCGCCCTTCCGCGGCCTCTTCGCCGGTGACGACGGCCGGATCTGGGTCCTGCTGTCGCGGCCCGGAATCGAGTCGGCGGACGAAGTGCCCGAGACCACCGCGAACCGGTTCAGCGAGACGGTGTGGAGCGAGCCGGTCGCCTTCGATGTGTTCGAGGCGGACGGACGCTACCTGGGCGAGGTGAGCGCGCCGCAGGGATTCCTCCGGTATCCCGAGCCCGTGTTCCGCGGGGACACGGTCTGGGCGGCCATCGAGGATGCGGATGGGGTCCGCTACGTGAAGCGCTTGCAGGTGGTGGTGGACTCGGCGGGTGCGCCATGATGCGCACTGGCGCTGCTTCAGGGGAACGGGTGCTCACCGCCAGGGTCTGGTCGCGGCAATGCCTCCCGGTCGCGCTCGCAATCACGTCGCTTTCAGCCGGCGCAGCGACCTTGCCGGCGCAGTCGCGCAGCACGCCCGACGGCGCGGTGCTCGACGTCGCCGGGTACGCCTTGCCGCCATTCGACAGCCTGACACCGGACCAGCGGAAAGAGCTGCTGCGCTATTCGGATCGCGCCGAGTACGACAGCGCCCGCGCCGAGCGCCGGTATGTGCTGCGAAAGGTGCGCTACGGCAGCGGGGGCCACGCGGTGGTGGCGTACTGGTACGGCCCCGCGTCGGGTCCACCTCGCCCGGCTGTCATCTACAACCGGGGATCATGGAAGGCCGGCGACCTCGCCCCTGCCCTGTCCCCGCTCTTCCGGCGCTTCGCCGGCGCGGGGTTCACCGTGCTCGCGCCACAGTATCGCGGAAGCGACGGCGGCGAGGGCCGCGACGAGCTCGGCGGGGGCGACCTCACCGACGTGCTCGTGCTTCCCGGCGTCGGTGCTGCCCTGGGCGGAATCGACACCACGCAGCTGTTCATGTACGGCGAGTCGCGTGGCGGCATGATGACACTGCAGGCGCTGCGCGAAGGCATGCCGCTCCGGGCCGCGGCGACCGTCGGCGCCCTCACCGACCTGGCGGCGCTGCTCCGGGACGATCCCCCCTCCGCCCGCGCCGCGATCGCCATCTGGCCGGAGCTCGACTCCAGCCGCGCTGAGATCGTCGCACGGCGCTCCGCCGTTCGCTGGGCCGACCGGATCCACGCGCCGCTCCTCATCCTGCACGGCGGGGCCGACGCGCAGCTGTCCCCCGCCCATTCGCTCGAGCTTGCCCGGCGCCTCCAGGAGCTGGGCCGGACCTACGAGCTCCACGTGTTCGCGAAAGAGGGGCACGTCATCGGGAGGCGGTCGAGGGAGCGGGATGCGGCGGTGATCGCCTGGTTTGCTCGCTTCGCGGCGGCGCCGGCAGCGGAGTGACGCACGCCGCAGCGCTCGAGAGCGCCATGCGCCAGACTGCGGCAGGCGATCATCCCACCTCTCCGCGGAGGCAGCTCGTGCGCAAGTCGAAGGGACGCGTCTTCAACCGGGTTCTCGACCTGGCCGCCGTGACGGCGGCCGGCAGCATGCTCCAGCGGGCTCCCCTGCCGGGCTTTACGCGCATGGCTGCAGTGCCGCTGGCGCTCAGGCTGCTTCGCAATCGCGGGGTGCGCAATGTTGCGCTCGGCCTCGCGGCGATCGCGCTGGCCGCCACCATGTTGTCAGGAGACTCGGCGCTGTCAGGGGACCCGGAACAGTTCGAGACCGAGGACGACTGGGCTGGAGTCTGAAGCCGGCCTGCCGCCAGCCCCATGTGCCCGGATACCCGAAAGGATACGGGCACCGGACTGAACGCCAGTCCGGTGCCCGTGTTCTGCGCGAGGTCGAGAAGAAAGCTCCCGAGGAGGGACTCGAACCCCCGACCCGCTGATTAACAGTCAGCTGCTCTACCGGCTGAGCTACTCGGGAATAGGCGCGGAGAATAACGGGCGGGTGAACGGGGGTCAAGCGGTTGTCCACAGAGCAAATAGCCCGGGAAGGCGCACCCTCCCATTGCCTGGGTGTGGCGCGGAGTCCGCTGCCTCGCCCACCCGCGTCCACAGCCCAATTCGTTGTCGTTGCAGGAGATCCCGAGCCGGGTGAGCGCCCACTCACTTCCTGTCGCAGGTGAGCCGGCACTCACATCCTGCCCAAGTCCCGTGCCCCGCCGTTCGGCACCTTCCCCGGCACCATAAGTCCTTGTGGAAACATCTGTTACATAGCCTTCGGTACCGTTTCCGGGTCCCGGGCATGATCTTGGCTCCCATGCCGCTGCCGCCGATTACCGGGCACCTGGAGGCCCGCCGCAGGCTTTCCGCCGCGGTGGCCGCCGACCGGTTGCCACAGACCCTGCTTTTCACGGGACCGCAGGGCGTCGGGAAGCAGCGCCTGGCACTGTGGCTGGCGCAGCTTGTCCTGTGCGAGCGGCCGGGAGCAGAGCCGTGCGAAACCTGTCGCCGCTGCGTCGAGACCGGTGAGCTGAGGCATCCCGACGTGCATTGGCTGGTCCCGATTCCCCGGCCCAAGGCCGGCGATCCGGGCAAGCAGGTCGAGGAGGCGGCGGAGAGCCTGGCCGCCGTAATGGACGAACGGCGCGCTGCGCCGCTCTACGGTCCGCCGGACGGCATGGCGAGCCATTCGATCTCCAGCGTGCGGCTGCTGCAGCGCGCCGCCTCGCTCACGTCGGTCGAAGGCGGGCGCCGGGTCTTCATCATCGGGGACGCCGAGCGGCTGGTGCCGCAGGAGTCCAGCCAGGAAGCGGCCAACGCGGTGCTCAAGCTGCTCGAGGAGCCGCCGGAGAAGAGCCTGTTCATCCTCACCGCCGTGGATGCGCGCCGGCTCCTGAGCACCGTCCGCTCGCGCGCGGTGCTGCTGCGGCTCAACCCGCTGGCCGCCGCGGACGTGCGCGGGTTCCTGAAGGAGTACGCCGGCGTGGCGGCTGCGGAGCTGGACGCTCGCGTCGCGGACGCGGATGGGTCGATCGGCGCCGCCATCGCCCTCGATGCGGAAGCCGGAGCGGCGCGCCGGAACGCCGCTGCGGTGCTCGAGGCCGCGGTCGGAGGACGGGAGGCCCGGATGCAGCGCGCGCTGGCACAGGCAGCCACGTCGGCCCGGGGCGAATTCACCGCGCTCCTCGACGCGATGAGCCAGGTGCTCTCGGACGCCGCACGGGCGGGGCTTGGAGGAGGACGGCACCGGGCGATCCCTCCGGCGCTCGAGGGACGCGATCCGGAGAAGCTGGTCCGCGCCATCGAGCGGGTGAACGCCGCGCGGGAAACCGCGCAGGGCAATGTCAACCCGCAGCTCATCCTCGCCGTGCTCGGCGAAGAGCTGGCGGAGGCGCTGTGAAGCTGACGCACCTGGACGAGTCGGGACGGGCCCGCATGGTGGACGTCGGCGGCAAGCCGGTCACCGAGCGCAGCGCCACGGCCGAGGGCGCCGTCCGGATGACCCGCGAGGCGCACGACCTCGTGGCGGCCGCCGCCATCGAAAAAGGTGACGTGCTCGCCATTGCGGAGGTGGCGGGCGTCATGGCGGCCAAGCGCACCGGAACGTTGATTCCGTTGTGTCACCCGCTCGGGCTCGACACGGTCGAGGTGACGGCTCGCTGCGACGCGGCGCTGCCCGGGGTCAGGGTCACCGCGCTGGCACGGGCCACCGGGCGGACCGGTGTCGAGATGGAGGCGATGACGGCGGTCGCGGTCGCCTGCCTCACGGTCTACGACATGGTGAAGGCGGTGGACCGGGGCATGACGATCGAGCAGGTGAGACTGCTGGAGAAGACGGGGGGCACGCGGGGAGACTGGTCCCGGCCCGAGACGGCCGGTAACCCATAGGAGGACCGAACATGACCAACGACACTCACGCCGGGCGGAGTGCGGGCGGCTTCGTGGAGAAGCTGCTCGTGCGCGGCGGAATGCTGGCGGCCGGTGCGTTCCTCCTGAGCGCCGTCGGGGGCTGGACCCAGGTGCGCGCGCGCGCCGTCGCCGATTCGACCGCGGCCGCCACCGAAGCGGTCGCCGCGCGGATGGCCGGCGAGTTCGCCACGCGGCACGATGCCGCGAGCGCCGGGATGCGCCTGGTCCGCGCCCAGCTCGAGCGGGCGAAGACCGTGCATGCGTACGCCCAGCGCTACCGCATCGACACCGAGCTGGCCGGCGCGATCTACGATGCCGCCCGCCGCGAGGCGATCGCCCCGGCCACGGCGTTCCGCCTGGTCCAGGTGGAGAGCAACTTCAAGCGCACCGCGCGCAGCACCGCCGACGCCTTCGGCTACACCCAGGTGCAGCTCCCCACCGCGCGGCACTACGACCGCTCGGTGACGGTCGAGCGCCTGATGGAGCGCGACGTGAACCTGCGCCTCGGCTTCCGCTACCTGCGCGACCTGCTCTCCCAGTTCGAGGGCGACATGCACCTGGCCCTCCTGGCCTACAACCGCGGCCCGGGCCGCGTCGAGCAGATCCTCGCCGAGGGCGGCGACCCCGGCAATGGCTACTCCAGCGCAGTGCTGCGAACCGGAAAGCAGGCGACGCCGCCGATGCGGGGGGTGACGCAATAGGGACGGTCGGGACGGTCGGGACGGTCGGGACGGTCCAGAAAAACAGGGCGGCGGAGAGGCACGATGCTCTCCGCCGCTTTGCTTTTCTCCCGACCGTCCCGACCGTCCTGACCGTCCCGACCGTCCCGCCCTCACCTCATCGGCACCTTCAGCCGCTGTCCGACCCGTATCCCCGACTTCGCCGAGAGGCCATTCGTGCTCGCGAGGGCGCTGAGGGATACGCCGTAGCGCTGGGCCAGGCCGCTCAGGGTGTCGCCGCGGCGGACGGTGTGCGTCCGCGCGCTCGAGCGGGTGGCCACCCGGGCGCGCTCGGTGGCGCTGGCGCCGATGCGGAGCCGCTGGCCGGCGTTGATGCGGCCCGAGGCGCTCAGGTGGTTCCACGCCCTGAGCTGCGCCTGGGAGACGCCATAGCGCTTCGCGATGCCCGAGACGGTCTCGCCCCGCCGCACACGGTGGAACGACACGGTCCGCGACGCCGGCTCCGACACGCTGCGCGCCACGACCGTTGACATGGCGCCGCCGACCGGGATCACCAGCCGCTGGCCGATCTGGAGGCTGCGCGAGCGGATCCTGGGGTTGGCCTCGTAGAGCGCGGTGAGCGAGACCTCGTACCTCCGCGCGATGCCGCTCGCGGTCTGGCCCCTGGCGACCACATGCTCCCGGAAGGTAACCCGCTCCCGGGCCGGCAGGTCGTTGAAGGCGAGCTGCGTCCGCTCCCCCATGCCGGGCGGGACCAGGACGATCGCCCGCGTGTCCGGCGGGGTGACCAGCCGGAGATACTGTGGATTGAGGTCGCGGATGACGGCGACCGTGGTGTCGGCCAGCCGGGCGATCACGTCGAGGCCCGTCATGTCGGCCACGTAGACGGAGTCGGCCGCGAACGGCTGGTCGGCGCCGGCAGTGACGAAGCCGTAGCGCGACGGTTCCTTCGCGATCGTCGCGGCGGCAATCAGCTTGGGGACGTAATCCTTGGTCTCGCGGTGGATGAGCCGCGAATCGTAGAGGCGGAAGAAGCTCGAGTCGCTGTACTCCTCGACCGGCTCGCCGTCGCCCAGGGCATTGAGCCCGCGCCCGACCCGCCCGGCGCCGCCGTTGTAGGCCGCGGCGGCCAGGTAGAGCGAGCCGAATCGCGTCCTCAGGTCCTTGAGGAAGCGGGTGGCGGCCGCGGTGGCCTTCACCGGGTCGCGCCGCTCGTCCACCCAGCCGTCGATGCGCAGGCCGTAGCCGCGCCCGGTGGGCGCCATGAACTGCCACATCCCCACGGCGCGCGACCGGCTGACCGCGCGGTTGGAGAAGCCGCTCTCGATGAGCGCGAGGTAGACCAGGTCGCCGGGCAGGCCCGCTTCGCCCAGCCGCGCCCGGATCATCGGCTCGTAGCGCGGAAGGCGCTGGAGCCAGACCTGCATCCGCTCGCGTCCCACGCCGGTGAAGAAGTCGAGGTAGTAGCGGACCCGGTCGTGCCCGCTGAAGGTGGCGACGTCGATGTCCCAGGTGACGGCATCGGCGGAGTCCGCCGCGCCGGAATCGGCCGCGCCGGCCGGATGCGAGTCGGCCAGCTCCTCGAGCGCGTCGGCGTCCGCCACCGAGTCGGCGGCACTCTCGAGCTCCGCCGCAATCTCGGCGTCGATCAGCGAATCGCTGCCGGCGCGCCGGCGTGGCGAGTCCTGCTTGCGGCCTGCGTCGCCCCGGTCCGCGGCGGTGTCCTGATGCGTTGACGCCGGCTCGGCGCTGGCTGTAGGTGCGGGTCGTTCGGTGGGGACCGGGCCGCCGGGCTGCGCCTGGGTAGCACAGGCGCCAAGGGCCGCCGTCAGGAGCAGGACGGAAACACGCTGCATGCAGGTTCTCCTCTCGAAACCGGCCCGGCGCGCAAAGCCGGCGGGCCGCGGTATCGGCTGCCTTCCCGATACCGGAGACTCAACGAATTCCATGCCGCCTGAGGTGCAAGGAACTGCACGGGTCTGCTGCATTCAGGCGGTCGCGAACCTTCGGATTTCATTCGGCAGTGGCAACTGCCCTGCCGCATTTCGCATCAGTTTGCCCTCATCGCCAGTGGCGCCGGGCGGGGGAATCAGGGCCACGCGAGGGTGGCGCGGGTACCAGTAGGATGCGCGGAACGCGCCGGCGGTTGCCCGGCGGGTCAGCGCATGAAGAAGCGATTGCCCAGGATGCGGTTGGTGGCGTGGAGGACGGACAGGGCCGCCCCGCGGGCGAAGTCGGTGTCGGTGAGGTAGGAGCCGACCAGGCGCTGGCCCTGCTTCTCGCCCTGCACTGACAGGGAGACGATGATCACGGTGGCATCGAACGCCCGCACCGCCTTCACGCCGAGGAGCTCGAACCCCATGGCGCCGCGCACGGCCTCCGACAGCGCGTCCACCGTGGCCTGAGCGGCGCAGCGCAGCTCGCCGGCCTGCGAGGCGAGCCCTTCACTCTCACCGGAGAAGCGCTCCGTCTGCTTCCACGTCAGGACGACCCGGGCCCGGCACCGGCCGTTGGGGAGCCGGTCCAGCTCGAATTCGGCGAAGCGCAGGCGGTCCTGGAACGGGGGTGCTTCATCGGTCATGACGATCTCTCGGGTGCGCCGGGGACCCCATTCCAAGGCAAGCTTCAGGCCGTATCGAAGCGGACTTCGAGCTGCGGCCCCTGGGCCCGCGGCCGGCGGACGACGTCCACTTCGAGCCGCGGCTGGCCGGACTCATCGGTCCCCACCGCGACCACCACGACCGCCCCATCGGCAAGTTCGACCTTGAGCTGGCGGAGGTCGGACCGCATCACCGCGTCCTGGACCTCGCGGCCGCGCAGCTGCGACAGCGTGTCGGATACCTGCCGGAGGAGTTGCATGGAGAAATGCCGGGTCACGGGCAGGCCTGTCCGAGCCGTTCGCTCAGGAGTGCGGTGAGCTGATCATCGGGAATGTGCTCCGCGCGGGCGAAGAGCAGCGCCTTGGACGCGGACGCCGCGGGATACGTGGCCCAGAGCGACCGGGCCCGGCTGCCCGCCGCGCGGAACAGGAACGCGAGCTGCCACTCCTGCCGGTCGGGCCGGCGCTCGGCCGCCGGGGAAATCGTCCATCGCTCGTTGCCGAACTGCACTACGCGCCATGCCATGGCACTTCTCCCATGCGACACCTGCGGCATCGGTTGGCGTGGGGCCGGAAGGTTGCCGGACGCACCGAGTCAGGTCAAGAGGCGTGCCGCGCGCGCGTCGGCCGCGGAGTCGATGGGCGCAAGCACCGGCGTTTCGCTCCAGGCGACGCCTTCGCCGGCCAGCGCCGTCCGAAGCCGCGCGAGCGCGCCCGGGCCCGCATCGTCCATCGCGCGCATGGCGGCGGGCACGGCCATGCGGCCGCCGACCAGGTAGACTCCGCCGTCCGAGGCCGGGCCGATGACCAGCTGGAAGGAAGCAAGCGCGTCCATCGCCGCGCCGAGCAGCGCCGCGTCGATGCCAGCGCAATCGCGGACCAGCGCGATCCACCCCGCGGGCAGGCTGCTGCCCGCGACCGCCGCCGCGACACGGGCGCCGAGCCCGCCCGAGGCCTGCGGCCGGAGCTCGACCCCCGCGCCCAGCCACTGCTGCATCTCGCTGCGCGCCGACGGGGGGCGGAACCAGACCACTGCCTCGCACCCTGCCGCGCGGGCGGCCGTCAGCGCGCGCGTGGCGAGCAGCCGGTAGAGCCGGGCGGCGGGCGCCGCCCCGATCTCCGCGACCAGCCGCGGCTTCGCCGCACCGGCCTCCGGTGCGTCCAGCAGCAGCGCGAGGGCGGTCACCGGCGCGGCGCCGCGGGCCGCACCAGCTGCTGGAAGCGCCGGGCAAGGTCCTGCGTCACCACGCCGGCGTTCCCCGTCCCGATCACCCTGCCGTCCACCTCGCGGATGTACACGATCTCCGCCGCGGTCCCGCTGAAGAAGGCCTCGTCGGCGGTATAGACGTCGTAGCGGTTGAGCGGCACCTCCTCCGCCGGAAGCCCGGCGCCGCGCGCCAGCTCGAGCACGACGTCACGGGTGACGCCCTTGAGGATGCCCGCCGACGCCGGCGGTGTCCGCAGGACACCCTTCTTCACGACGAAGAGATTCTGGCCGGAGCCCTCGGCGACACTGCCGCCGCTGTCGAGCATCAGCACCTCGTCGGCGCCGGCGTGGATCCCCTCGATCTTCGCCAGGATGTGCGGCAGGTAATTGAGGGACTTCACCCGCGGCGAGAGCGACTCGCGGTGCGGGATCGGCGTCCCCGCGGTCACCACCCGGAGCCCGCGCTCGTACACTTCCGCCGGCCAGAGGCGGATCCCGTCCACGATGATGATCACGGTCGGCGCGGGGCACTTGCGCGGATCGAGGCCGAGGTCGCCGACGCCGCGCGTGATGATGTGGCGGATGTAGGCGTCGTCGAGCCCGGAGCGCCGCACCGCCTCCTCGGTGAGGGCCGTCATCTCCTCGATCGGCATCGGGATGGTGAGCCAGATCGCCTGCGCGGAATCGTAGAGCCGCTCGAGGTGCTCCTGCAGGCGGAAGGCGGTGCCGCCGTACACGCGGATGCCCTCGAACACCCCGTCGCCATAGAGCAGGCCGTGATCGAAGACCGAGACCGCCGCGCTGTCCCGGTCGAGCCACTGCCCGTCCAGCCAGACCGTGGTCGGCATCAGCGGGCGGCCGCGCGCGGCAGGGGCTCGGGCTGGTCGGCGACGACGTAGGTCATCACCGCGAGCGCGGCGGTGAGGAGGCCCATGTCGCGCGGGTCGAGCTTGTCCATCGTGTCCGCCTCGCTGTGGTGGTACCAGAAGTAGCGCGATCCGTCCACGTTCGGGCTCATGCCCGGCACGCCGAGCTCCATGATGGGCCCGATGTCGGCCCCGCCGCCGCCGGAGGTCACCGTGTCGGCGCCGATCCGCGCGAGGAGGCGCGCCACCTCGGTGACCCGCGCCCGCGCGGCGTCGCTCCCGGTGAACCCGAATCCCGACGGCTTGAACGCGCCGTTGTCGGACTCGATGGCGAGGACGTGCCGCGGCAGCTCGGCCCGGTGCGCATCCCGGTAGCCGGCGCCGCCGCGGCCGCCGTTCTCCTCGTTGGTCCACGCCACCACCCGCACCGTGCGGCGCGGCCGCAACCCGAGCGACTTCATGAGCCGGAGCGCTTCCCACGCGACCACCACGCCGCCACCGTCGTCCATCGCGCCCTGGCCCACGTCCCAGGAATCAATGTGCCCGCCCATCACCACGACTTCCTCAGGCTTCTCGCGTCCGCGGATCTCGGCCACCACGTTGCGCGACGGCGCGTCGGGCAGCATGCGCGCGCCCATGGTGAGGCGGACGGTGACGCGCTGCCCCTTCTGCTGCAGCCGGGCGAGCAGCTCGGCGTCCTCGACGGTGATCGCGGCGGCCGGGATGCGCGGCGCGGCCGAGTCGTAGACCAGCGTGCCGGTGTGCGGCGTGAAGAGCGAGCGCGGCGTCACCGAGCGCACCAGCACGGCGACGGCGCCGAGCCGAGCGGCGGTCGAGGGACCCTGCACCCGGTAGCGCACGGTCGCGCCGTACCCGGTGTACGGCACGTTGTAGACGACGATACGCCCGCGGGCGTCGGCGGCGCGTGCCTGCAGCTCGTCGAAGCTGGAGACGACCAGTGCCTCCGCCTCCACCCCGCCGGCCGGCGTGCCGACGCTGTTGCCGAGGCCGACCATTCCGAGCCGTTGCGGCCGGGGCAGCACCAGCTCGGCCGACTCCTCGCCACGCACCCAGTGGGGCACCATCACCGGCTCCCCCCGCACGTTCTCCAGCCCTTCGCGCTTCATCTCGGCCAGGATCCAGTCGATTGCGTCCTCGAGCGCCCTGGAGCCGCTCAGGCGTGGGCCGAACCCGTCGGTGAGCCGGGCGAGCTTGGTCCAGGCCGCGCTGTCCGCGAGTGCGGCATCGATCAAACGGTCGGCGTCGGCGCGGTATCGGGCGGCGATCGTCCCGGCGGGTGCCTGGGCCGCTACCCTCGGGGCGAGCGGGAGGAACAGGGTGACGGCAACGATGGCGTGGCGGAGAAGTCTCATCGGGCAGGTGCGGGTGTGGGAGCTGGAACGGGCCAGTGCGGAATGTACATCTCCCGGCGGACCTTGCCACCGCCCGGCCCCCGCCGGCATCGATCGATGCGCCTGGTGCCGAGCGGCGGACCGCCGGCCGCATGTGTGGGAGGACCGATTACGAAGCGTCCTTCCAGCATGCAGGACATCGTCACCGAGGCGACGCTGGGGCGCCGCCTGCGCATTGTGGACGCGGGAGGCCTCCGCGTGACTGAGTCCCGCTACGCCGCGGGCCAGACGACCGCCGATCACGTGCATGCCATGACCAGCCTGGTCTTCGGGCTGGACGGCGCGCTGACGCACCGGTGCGGCGCCTCCGCGGGGGAGCTGCGCCCGCGCCGCTGGCTGGTCCTGCCGCACGGCGTCGAGCACAGTGACAAGGTCGGCGGCGCCGGCTGCTCCTGCCTCTTCCTCACCCTGTGCGCGCCGGACTCGCTCGACCTCGGCGTGGCGGCGCGCGCGCTGTCCACCCCCGCGTTCCTGGACGACGCGCGTGCGGCCAGCCTCGGCCTCGAGCTGCGCCGGGAGTTCTGGCTCGACGACCGGTTCCAGCTCCTGGCGCTCGAAGGACTGGCGCTGGAGCTGATCGCGGAGGTCGGCCGGCTCCGCACGCCGGACGTGCCGCCGCGGGCCCGCCGCCTGGCACAGGTGCGGGAGTGCCTGCACGAGCGTTTCCTGGCGCCGCCAACCGTGCGGGAGCTGGCGGAGACCGTCCAGATGCAGCCCGCCTACCTGGCGCGCGAGTTCGCCCGGGTGTACGGGGCCACCATCGCCGCCTACACCCGGCGGCTCCGGATCCAGTGGGCCGCGGGCGAGCTCGTCGGCACCGACCGGCCGATCGCCGCCATCGCCTGCGAGGCCGGCTTCGTGGACCAGAGCCACCTCACGCGGGTGTTCCGCCGCAGCGTCGGGATCACCCCGGCACGGTACCGGGCGGAGCACGGCGCGCGGCGGGGCATCCGCCTGGGAGACCCGCCGGCGCTCGGCTGAACCTGCGCGGAACGAGGCGGCGCCGGGATGGAGTGTCACCCATCCCGGCGCCGCCTTTTTCGTGCTGCCCGGATCAGAAGTTGATCTCGAGCCCGAACCGCATCCGCCGGCCGGGGCCGGCGAAGTTGTTGATGCCGCGGGCGGCGAAGATGCCCGGCCCGCCCGAGAGCAGCGAGGCGTCGGCGATCCGGGTCTGCTCGGCGACGGAGAGGATCCCGTCACCGTTGCCCCAGCGCTCCTCCGCCCGGATCAGGTACACGCAGCTCGGGGCGGCGGCATCGCCCTGGCTGCTCACGTAGTTGCCGCAGCCCGAGGCGCTGAGACCGCCGAAGCGGAGGTCGATGTCGTCGTTGCCCATGAGGATCGCGTTGTCCGCCGCCTCGTCGCGGAACGCGGTGAGCGTGTTCGCCACGTAGAGGTCGCGCTCGTTGGCGCTCACGACGTCGTCCGTCTCCACGAACACCGCGAGGATGTTCTTGAGGTTGAGGACGTTCCGCACGTCGAGGTAGGCCGTCATGTCGAGCCCGCCCAGGCCGAAGCTCTTGGTGGCCTTCAGGTCGAACTGCTTGAACGTGGGCAGCCGGGCCGAGTTGAGGCCGTTGAGGAAGCCGCCGTTCGAGCAGACCTGGCCGGAGAAGACGTTCTCGTTGCCGGTGACCGTCTCGCACTTCGTGTACGCCGTGCCGCTGGCGTAGCGGAAGGTGGCGAAGAGGCCGACGTTCTGGAGCACCGAGCCCGCCAGCGAGCCTTCCTGCCAGTCGCCGGGGAAGGTGACCGACATGGCGCCGGCCAGGTTGTGCGGCCGGCTGTCGGCCGTCGGGGCCACCGCCTGCGGCGGCGGCTGGTTGCCGCCCGAGAGGGCGTTCACCACGCGCGACCCGAACGCGAGGTAGGTCTGCGGATCGGTGCCGGTGTTCTTCGCGGACGAATAGCTGTAGGCGATCGTGCCGTTGAAGAGGCTCCCGATGCGCCGGTCGAGCCGGAGGTCGAGCCCGCGCGAGTTGCCGAAGTCCGCGGCGGTCAGCTCGCGGAGGTCCACCGAGTTGTTGCGGGTGGGATCCCGGCGGCTCACCAGGCGGAAGCCCGGGTCCGACAGCTTGTCCTTGTTGTAGGCGGCGACGTCGAGCACCATGTCGTCGCTGAAGGCGTGCCGGATGCCGAACTCGAAGGTGATGCTGCGCGCGAAGTCGAGGTCGGCGCCGTACGGCGTGTTGGTGTTGGTGATGGCCAGGTCGGTATTGAGCCCCTGCATCAGGACGCCGAAGTCGGGCGCCTGCACCTGGTGCGCGTAGGAGAGCCGGAAGTTGGTCTTCTCGGTCACCGGGAAGGCCACCTGGATGTGCGGGCTCAGGTAGGTGTGCTTCTCGTCGCGGATGAAGGCGACGAGCGGCAGCGCCTGGCCGTTCAGCGTGTAGGTGCCGTCCGCGTCCGAGTAGCTCGAGATGCGCGGGAACGGCTGGTAGGTGCCGAACGTCGGGTTGGTCTGCACCGTGTCGAGCGAGTAGGGCCGCGCGGCACGGGTGTCGTAGGCGTCGTAGCGCAGGCCGCCGACCACGACGACGTCGCCGAGGTCGAGGCGGTCCTCGATGAAGCCGTTGTAGCGGATCGGCTTCTCGTTGTACGCGTTGGAGAACGCCTGGCTGGTCAGGTTGTGCGAGTAGTTGACCGTGTGGTACCGGGTGTACTCGCCGCCGAACTTGAGGCGGTTGTAGCGGTCGAACTGCCAGTCCATCGCCGCCTTGCCGATCAGCCGGTTCTCCCGGTTGAGCCGCATGAAGCCGGCCGGCCCGCCGCGCTCCGCGCCGCCCAGGAGGCCGAACGCGTCGTCACGGTACTGGTTGGAGGCGCGGTACTGGTCGGTGTTCTCCAGGTCGAAGGGGGACCGCCGGGTGCCCAGGCGGTTGTTCCTGAAGTTGTCGAACAGCGCCGAATCCAGCGGGAAGCTCTCCAGGTCGAACATCATGTCGAGCGAGCCGAGAAGGAAGCCGCCAAAGGTGTTGCGGCTGGCCAGCTCGCCGGCCGGCGTGAAGGGGCTGTTGACCGTCCGGTCCTGCTGGTAGGACAGGCTCGCGTCGAGCGCGAGGGCCCGCTCCGTGGACTTCGACAGGTTCTGCGTCCAGTTGACCTGGTAGATCCGGTTCGAGCTGCGGAGCCCGAAGATGTTGGACGTGTTGGTGTTCGTCGTGGTCCCGCCGGCCCCGAACGCGCCGCGCTGCTGCTGGCGGCTGCCGAGGAAGAGCAGCGAGAGGCGCGAGCCGCTGCCGTAGCTGTAGTTGAGCTTGCCCTGCAGTGAGTAGTTGCCGCGGGCATCACGCGGGTTCCGCGCGCCCTGGCACTCGGCACCGTAGTTGGCCGCGATCTCCGGATTCGAGCTGCCGGCGAAGTCCTCGCACCGGCCGCGCGCCACCGCGAGGTTGTACACCCCGATGTACGTCGTGTCCGCCGTCGCGGAGCCGATCTGGCTCGGGACCGCCACCGTGGTGTCGAGGCCCGCCTGCATGAACGTCGGGAAGTTCTCCGCCCCGAACCCGCCATAGCTGTAGCGCTCGCCGTCCAGCGCGCCGGAGGCGAAGAACGACAGGCCGTTCAGGATGCGGAGGGGACCGCCGACGCTCGCCTGGAACCGGTTGAACCCGGTGCTCATGTTCTTCCCGAACGGCTCGTCGGTCTCCCATGCCACGTTGCCGCTGAAGGCCGTGTTCGAGCCGGTGCGCGTGGCGATGCTGATGATGCCCGACTGCGCGTTGCCGAACTCGGCCGAGCTGGCGCCGGTGGTGACGGACGCCTCCTCGAACGAGTTGGTGCCGATCAGGATCTCCGTGCCGGCCGCGAACGACCCGCCGACGCTCCCCCGGTTGCCCGGGGTGATGGGCATGCCGTCCACGTAGGTTGCGGCCTCGTCGGCGCGGCCGCCGCGGATGTTGATCCCGCTGCCGGCCGAGTCGGCGACGACGCCGGGCTGCAGCGTGAGGACCTGGCTCAGCCGGTCCACCGGCAGCTTGTCGGTGAAGTTGCCGTCGATCCGCTGTTTCGAGGTGACCTCGTCACGGGGGACCAGCGGCTGCGTCGTCTGGATGACGATCGGGTCCAGCTCGATCGTGGACGACTGCAGCGCGAAGTCCTGGGTGATGGTCTGCCCGCCCAGCACGCGCACGCCCTCGGCCCGCACCGCGCGGTAGCCGATGAACGCGGCACGCATCGCCACGGTGCCCGACGGCACGTTGTTGATGAAGTAGTAGCCCTGCGGATTGGTCTGCGCGCTGAACGCGCTGCCGATGATGGTGACCTGCGCGTTCGGGATGGGGGCGCCGGCCTGGTCGCGGACCCGGCCTTCGATCTTGCCGGTGGACTGCGCTGCGAGTGGAGCACCTCCGAGTCCGAGTGCGGCCGCGATCACTGCAATGTTCCGAAACGCCCGACGAACTGCTCCCACGAAGCTTCGATCCATAACGACGTCCTCCAGGGGGTTGGCCTGCGGATGTGGACGGTCCAAGCATAGGGCGCGTGGGGCGCGGGCGATTGTACCCCCGCAACGCGGCTGGTACGAATCGGACACGCGCGTTACGGCCCATGCCGGCCTTCACATCACTACGCGTTCGTCGAGATGGAGGAGTCAGTTGCCGAACGGAACGGACGAAGCGGAACGAAACACGGTGGGAGGATTTCCTGAAACGTCTGAAACGTGAAGGCGCGATACGCCGCCCGCCTCAGCGCTTGCCGGCGCCGCCCGGCGCCTGAAAGCGCCACACGGTGGCCGTGCCGCGCGGCGCTTTCGACATCTGCGTGAGCGTGGTTGCCGAGGCCCCGACCACCACGGACAGGTCGCGGAGGGGCTCGCCCGTGCCGGTGACCGGACCCCGCACGACGCGATGCAGGAAGCTCGGTGCGGCGAGGGGATCGATGAGGTCGACGCGGGCCTGCACCGAGTCGCGTCCGATGTGCGTGATCCTCGCCGTGACCACCATCTCCGCGCCGCGGGCCGGGTCCCCCTCGTCAGCGCCGTCCTCGACCAGGACGAAGCCCGGGCTCCGCGACAGGCGCCGCCGGATGCTGTCCACCAGCACTGACTCGGACTCCGCGAGCGGGCCGGTCGCCCGGGTCACGGTCACTCGCACGCGGCGGGGGCCGCCGGCAGCCGCGCGCCCGGCCAGGTCCGGCGAGACGCCGGTGAAGACACGGCCCTCGAAGCCCGGGATGCGCGCCAGCCGCTCGTCCAGCCCGAGGGTGTTCAGCCGGATGAGCGAATCGATCATGACCCGCTCCAGCACGAGCGACAGCGAATCCGCATCACGCGTGGTTGCCCGGGGCCGCTCCGCACGAGCCGCCGCGGCGTCTTCGCGCGCCATTTCCCGGCGCACCGCGGCGGCGATCGCCATCGAGTCGGCGCGAGTGAGGAGTCCGGCCGGCGGAGTGACGGCAGGTGGGGTGCCGGCCGGCGGGGCCGTGGCCGCCGGGGCCGCCGCGGGCCCCGGCGATGGCGTCCCCAGCAGGCCGGTCGGCTCCGCCGGCGCGGCATCCCGCCGCGACATGAACGTCGCAATCGCCGCGGTGGATGCGATGGCCGCGATCGCCGCGACGGCCGCAAACCGGCCGGCCAGCGATCGCGAGCGCGCGGCCGGCACCGAACGCGTGGGCGTGGAGGGATCGCGGGGCAGCTCCTCGAGCTCGGCGAGCAGCGCCTCGGCGGACTGGGGCCGGCCCTCCGGTTCCTTGGAGAGGCAGCGCCGAATCAGGTCGCTCAGCGCCGCCGGCACATCCGCGCGCACCGTCTCCAGCGGGGCCGGGTCGCGGGTGAGCTGGGCGGCCATGGTCGCGGCCGGCGAGGCACCGCTGAACGGTGCCTCACCGGTGAGCAGCTCGTAGGCGAGCAGTCCCACCGCGTAGACGTCCACCCGATGGTCGGCCGCGGGGTCGGCCGCGAGCTGCTCGGGCGCCATGTAGGCCGGCGTACCGATCGCCATGCCCGACGTCGTCGAGCCCGCCAGCGGCAGCGCGGCGCTCAGCGCCTTGGCGACGCCGAAGTCGGTCACCAGGGCGTGGCTCCGCTGGGTCAGCACGTTGCCCGGCTTGATGTCGCGGTGCATCACGCCGTGCGCGTGCGCGTACGCGAGCGCATCGACCACGTCGGTGAGGATGCGGACCACGTCCCGGACCGGTAGCCGGCCCTGCTCCTCCAGCCGCGCGCGCAGCGACTCGCCGCTGACGTACGGCATCGTGTAGTAGAGGAGTTCGCCGTCCTCCCCGGCCGTGAGCAGGGGAACGATGTGCGGGTGCTGGAGCTGGGCCGCGAGCTGGATCTCGCGCCGGAACCGCTCCCGGTTGACGCCGGCCGCCAGGTCCGGGGGCAGCACCTTCACGACCACCTTGCGGCCGAGCGCGCGCTCGGTCGCCAGGTAGACGTGGCTCATCCCGCCGCCGGTGAGCTCCCGCTCGATGGTATAGCCCGGGGCGAGGGCTGCCTGGACGCGATCGGCGAATGCGGTCATCGCCGGAATCTCTCGCTGGATGGTCCGCCCAACAAGGAGCGCGGCCGCCTCACGGCACCATCGCCTCGGCGAGCAGGACGAACGCCCGGGCCGTGCCGCCGCCCTCGGGATGGGTCACGGCGCGGGCATCGAAGATGTTGCGGGCCGCGAGGTGGGCGCGGAGTCGCTTCCCCCAGAACCATTTCTGTACTCCCAGGTCGACCGCGAGGCTGGCACCGGTGCGCGCGCCGGCCACGGCCAGTGCCCCCGTCCCCCGGTACTCCGCGCGGTCGATCGCTCCGCGCAGCACGACGCGGCTGGAGAGCTCGAAGCCATCCGCGGGCGCGTACTGCGCCTCGATCCCCCCGGCATGAACGGGCACGGCACTCAATGCATCGCGCAGGTCTGCCCCGCCTTCCAGCACGGCGCGCACGCGGTACCATCCCGCGACGCGCGCGCCTGGCCCGAGCGACACCTCGGCACCACCGGACAACCCGCCGACCTGCCCGGGGACCCCCGACGTCACCGTGACCGGCCCGCGCCAGGCGAGCCGGTCCGGATCGAATGCCAGCTCGCGCCGGGCCAGGTATCCGGACCGGAAGGCACGGTAGTACAGGCCCGCGGACACGGTGACGTGCCGGCCGGCGCGATGGGCCCAGGCGGCGTCGGCGCCCGCCTGCCGCGCGCGCGGTGCTCCTGAATCGATGCTCGATGTCACGCCTCCGTCGCCGAGCCAGTCGTCGCCGCGGGCCACGAGCGACCAGAGCCCGGTCCCGGAAGGCGCCAGCTGATCGAGCGAAAGGAGCAGCGCCACCGCATCCGCCGCACCCGCGCGCCAGCGGTGCGTGAGCGACGCCCCGCCCCACGGCTCTCCGTCGACGGTTCCGGCCGAGACTGTAAAGTGCTGGCGGTGGTTGGCACCGGGAGACCATTCGACCTCGGCGAAGCCGCGGAGCTCGAGGGTCACGGGGTCGGGAATCTGGCCGGGCCCATCCGTCCTGCGTCGCACCAGGCCGATGCCGGCACGGCGGGCGCTTCCGTTTCCGCTCCGGGCGACGGACAGCTCGCCCCGCACCGCGCGGCTCACCAGGTGCAGGGGCGTGCCGAGCCGCGACTGGAGGTCGGCATGCTCGTATCCGGCACGGTAGCCGACCTCCGCGGCGCCGACCCGATGGGAGCCGATCACGCCCGCATGATCGAGGGTGGATCGCATGGGGATCTCGGCGCCGTAGGCCTCGAGGCGGAACCAGTCGTCGAGCCGGGCGCGCCCGACGCGAAGCTCGTGGCGGCCCTCAGCGGTCGAGAACCCGAGCCGGAGTGAGGGCGCAATACGCTCGATGCGCGGCAGCGCGCCGGTGCTTGCCAGGCGATCGGCGATGGCCGGGTCGGTGGCCACGTGCACGCCGGCGCCGAGCGCCGCGGCCAGGTACCACCGATCTCCGCCGTACCCGGCGCCGACCGCTGCATCGTGGCCGAAGCGGTCGCGGTTCGGCACCGACCCGGGCACGAACGCGAACGGGCCCGGGTCACCGGTCTCGGAGCCGGTCGCATAGCGCGCGCGCGCCGAGAAGCCGGCGGCGGGGCGCCGGGTGTGGATCTCCAGCAGTCCCCTCCCCCGGAACGAGCCCGCGGCGAGGGCTGGCGCCGCGGTGAACACCGCGGAGTCGACGGCGCCGAGATCGAGGGGAAGCCGCTCGAGCGCGAGCACGCCCAGCAGCGACGGATCGATCTCCTGTCCGTCCAGCACTACCGCCCAGTCGTCCTGCTCGAGCGGCGCGAGCCCGGCGGGCGCCGCCCGCCAGGTGTATTCGTCGACGGTCACCGCGTCCCAGCGGCGTGCGAGCCGGACCAGCTCGCCCAGGCGCATGATGCCCGACCGTTCGATCGCGGCCCGGGTGACGACCTGCCGCCAGCCGGCCACCGCGGCATCGGCGGCGAACGCGACGTCCTGTGCCGCGACGCGCCGTGGCAGCGTGCACGCCGCCAGGACGATGAGCACCGCGACCCTCAGTCGAGGAACTCGCGGAGCCACGCCGGCGTCTTGAACGTGCGGGCGATGCCCGCGGTAAGGTTCAGGTGGCGGATGCGCGGCTCGGTGAGGATGACGCGATAGTGCCCCGAGATCGTCGCACGCCACCGCGCGCCGGCGAGCCAGTGCGCGCGCGAACCCAGCTCCAGCGCGATCTCGCTTTCGTGCCGGCGCCCCTCGGGCAGCGCCGGGTCGTCGAAGCGCATGGCGTAGTTGCCCACGCGGAATGCGGGACTCACCACGAGCCGCGACGCGGGCGCGAGCTCGAGGCCCCAGCCGACGAAGTAGAAGCGGCCGGTGAACCCCGGCACCGACGACGTGCGCGAGCGGAACCCCAGCTGTTCCACGCCGGCCTCCGCGACGCCGGCGTAGAATGGCATCCCGGCGCGCAGGCCGATGCCCGTCCGGGGCGACCACTGGTCGTGAAAGCTGTTGCGGCCGACGTTCCGGACGACCGAAAGGCCGAGCGTGATGGACTCGAACGGGGCGGCGCGCTGGGCGGCGAGGCGGGAGGAGGACATGACGAGCACCAGCGCGGCCGCCGCGGCGGCACGTGCGGTGCAGGACATCATCCGATGCCGGCGGGCGGGGCGCGATGCCGGTCGGCCCACCAGGCCCAGACCACCACGAGCCAGAGCGAGAGTGCCACCCAGGCCACGGCCATTGCGGAAGGCGGCGGCGGGCCGAGCAGGTTGCCGAACTCGATCAGGACCAGCAGCGCGAGCAGCGCCCATATCGCGAACCGGCCGGTCCGGTCGGTCGGCGCCCCCGCGCGCAGGTAGAGCACGGCCCCCACGGCGAACATGAGGACCTCGAGCGCGAGAGTGAGCCCGACGGAGTTCCAGAGCCCCAGGCCCACGCGGGCGTCACCCCAGGGCGTGAGTGGCAGGTCGGGCCGGTGGGTGAGCGCGTCCAGCAGCCAATGGCTCGCGACGAGGAGCAGCACGGCGCAGGCACCGCGCCGGTCGCCGCGGGTCACGTAGTACGCCAGCGCCCAGAGCAGTGCCCACATCAGCACCGTGAGCAGGCTGTGCGAAATGGGATAGGATATGAAACGGAGCGGCGTGAACGCGGTATCGCCCGGCGCGATGGCCACCCGCTCCACCCCGGCGAGCAGGAGGAACGGCCAGAGCAGGTCAGGGAACTGGGCGGCGGCAAACAGCACCCCGAGCGAGGCGCGCGGCGCGGCGGGTCTGGCGGCGAGGGCGAGCGCGAAGTGGCCGAGGAACATGGTCGGGACGGTCGGGACGGTCAGGGCGGTCGGGACGGTC